>JAEMSB010000503.1 GCA_016463045.1 Niveispirillum sp. | reverse complement strand
CGCGGGTGTAGCTCAATGGTAGAGCAGAAGCTTCCCAAGCTTACGACGAGGGTTCGATTCCCTTCACCCGCTCCAACGACTTTCCGGCTCATCCGGTTGTACAGACGGCGCCCCAACGGGGCGCCGTTGTCGTTTGGGGGTTATGATCCCGCCAAGGCCTTGGCGCGGATGCCGGACAGGGTGCTGGTCGGGGTGATGGCTTCGGGGTCCAGGCGGACATGCACCAGTGCCGGGCGACCGCTGGCCATGGCGGCGTCGAAGGCGGCCTGAAACTCTCCCGCCTTTTCTACCGTGAAGCCGACGCCGCCATAGGCGCGGGCGAGTGCTGCGAAATCGGGGCTGTAGAGCTGCGTGCCCAGGACACGACCGGGAAATTCACGCTCCTGATGCATGCGGATGGTGCCGTACATACCATTGTCGATGACGATGGCCACGATGGCGGCGCCATGCTGGACGGCGGTCGCGAACTCCTGACCATGCATCAGGAAACAGCCATCGCCGGCCAGTGCCACGACGGTGCGGTCGGGCTGGTGCAGCTTGGCGCCCACGGCGGCGGGCAGGCCATAGCCCATGGAGCCGCTGGTCGGCGCCAATTGCGTGCCATAGGCCTGATAGCGATGGAACCGGTGCAGCCAGATGGCATAGTTGCCGGCACCGTTGCACATCACCGCAGAGGACGGCAGGGCGCGCAGGGCCGCCACGACCTCCGCCATCTGCACCGGGCCGGGATTGGCCGGCACATCATCGGTCCAGGCGCGATAGGCGGCACGTGCCGCCTCCCGCCAGACCGCACGCGGGCCTGGGACGGCATGCGCCAGGGTGGGTAGGGCAGCGGTCACGAAGGCACGCGGGCTGGCCTGGATCGACAGCGCGGCCTGATAGACGCGGCCAAGTTCCTCCGCACCGGGATGCACATGCACCAGCGGCACACCGGGATTGGGGATGCCCAGCAGTTCATAGCCCTGTGACGGCACCTCCCCCATGGTGCCGCCCAGCAGCAAGACCAGATCGGACTGTTTCACACGGGCCAGCAGGGCCGGATTGGCCCCGAAACCCAGGTCACCTGCGTACGACTCGCTCATCGCGTTCACCAGCATCTGGCGGCGGAACTCCACGGCCAGAGGGATCTGGTGCGCCTCGGCGAAGGCTGTGAAGGCGGCGGCTGTCTCGGTCGTCCAGCCGCTGCCGCCCAGGATGGCCAGCGGGCGTTCGGCGGCGGCCAGACGCTGGGCCAGATCATTGATGGCGGCGGGGTCGGGGAAGGCCTCAACAGTGGGGGTGATGGCGGCGTCGGCCACATCGGCCAGTTCCGCCAGCATATCCTCCGGCAGGGCGATAACCACCGGGCCGGGGCGTCCCTGACAGGCGACGCGGAAGGCGCGGGAGACCAGTTCCGGGATGCGGGCGGGATTGTCGATCTCAAACGCCCATTTCGTCATGCTGCCAAAGACGGCGCTGTAATCCACCTCCTGGAACGCCCCGCGCTGACGCATGTCGCGTGCCACCTGCCCCACGAACAGGATCATGGGCGTGGCATCCTGCTGGGCGATATGGATGCCGGCAGAGGCGTTGGTGGCCCCCGGCCCGCGCGTGACGAAGCAGATGCCGGGCCGTCCCGTCAGCTTGCCCTGCGCCTCCGCCATGATGGCGGCCCCACCTTCCTGCCGGCAAGTGATGAAACGGATGCCACTGTCATGCAGGGCGTCCAGGACCGGCAGATAGCTCTCCCCCGGCACGCCGAACACCATCCCCACCCCTTGCGCCTCCAGTGCGGCGACCAGAAGGCGGGCACCTGTGCGGGCGGTGGCAGAGGTGGCGGCGGCAGGCACGGTCATGGTGGCGGTCCCTTGATCAATGGTTGCCGCGATTGTGGCGGGAATGGCCGCCGGATTGAAGTGGCGGATTGCGCGGAATGCACGCCATTTCTGGCGATCTGCCGACCAGCCCTGGCGGATCGCCGAAGGGCCGGCTCTGCTGTACGGTTCCTTGCCGCCGGCACCCTGCCGCCGAGCAGCGCGCTTGATGTCGAGATGGAGTCCATTCCGGTGGATGGGCGGCTGACAAATCAGGATTGGGCCAGCAACAGGCATAGTGTCAACTTTGTTCTCCTTGCCGGCGTTGCTTTGGATCAGCCGCGTGAGGTTGATGATGCCGGCCTTCGTCTTCATTAAATAGGTTGAAAATGGACGGTAAAGTGAAGTCTTTCGTCGGCGTGGCGCCTATGGTCTGATAGTTTCTTTCAGAAGGGCAGCCGGGCATGAAGCACCCGGTCGGGTCGTGGGGCGGGGGCGAAGTGTTGACGATGGTGGCGTCATCGGACGGGCAGACGGGCAGGGTCACGCTGGCGGAACTTGGTCGTGTGACCATCACATGGGACAATACCGACCCCTGGCAGCAGGATTTCAGTATTGTGGCGGTCCCGACGGGGCATCGGGCCGACGATCTTGACGGCAGCTTTGCCCGCGCCTTGGCGGACAGGTTGGGGCCACAGGGATGGGCGGCGTTCAAGGATGCGGCGCGGGCGGCGGCAGCCAATTCACCACATTATGGGCCGGATGCTCCCATACTCTTTCGCACACCGAAAGCAGCGCGCCTGGGGCGCGTGCATCGATACTATGTCTTGTTAACCGTGTTCTCAGCGCCACGCCAACCTGTCAGCATGAAGCAAGTCATTGCAGGCCTTATCTATTTACTGGGAGATGAAAAGCCGCAGGCTTTGCCGATGGTGTTGATGCCAATTCCGGGTGCCGGTGATGGCGGTCTTCAACTCGAAGAGCCAATAGCGCAGTGTCTGGCCCAACTCTATCGCATGCGAGGCATTCTGCGAAAAACGCCGCGGGCAGAGTTCGTATTCACTTCCCGACAAGCATTAGATATTTCACGATTAAGGAGTGTTTCGGATGGATTTGAGTCTATACCGGAGATTTACAGTCCTTGGTCTGAGTGTGACAAGGTCGTGCGCTGGGCAATTCGCTTGGCTGAGAGATTGATTTATCGAACAACATTAGGTGTTGATCTTGTGGTGTCGTCCAGCGATCTGCTTACGGTGTTAATTTATGCATCAAATTCCAAAGAATGTTCCGCGTATTTCAAGCAACCATATAAGAACATTTTGGCTCGCTTTGCGACGGGGTGGATAGCCACGACGATTGACGACTATCTCAGTAAACCCGTCATTGAAAGTGGGGAGGTCGTCTTTGGCAGCCTTCGACCATGGATGATGAGTGCCATGGAGCATGCGAAGAAAGCAGGGCGCAGATTAATCACCGTTGTTGATCTCATCATGACCATGGACCCAGCGATTGAGGTGAGGGGCGTTGATCTCAAAACCCTCCGTCGAGACGTGGCGCGTGCATGGGAGGCTGAGAACCAGAGATTCGATTTCACTGACATCAAGGTCGAAGGTGAAGAAGTCAGCCTCGATCCCGACGCAGTGGCCACTCTGGACGAGATCGTCCAGTCCAGTTCTGCGCCTGAACCGCCCCCGCCCCTCAACGC
>JAEMSB010000066.1 GCA_016463045.1 Niveispirillum sp. | reverse complement strand
GCACTGGCCATTGCGTCGGGCACGACGCCGGACAAGGGGTTGGTCACCGCCGTGGTGGCGGGGTTCCTGATTTCGGCGTTGGGCGGCAGCCGGGTGCAGATCGGGGGGCCGACGGGGGCGTTTGTCGTCGTGGTGGTCGGGGTGATCAACCAGCATGGCTATGATGGCCTGGTGCTGGCGACCCTGATGGCAGGCATCATCCTTGTTGCCGCTGCGCTGCTGCGCCTGGGGCAGTGGATCAAATATATCCCGGAGCCCGTGGTGACCGGCTTCACCGCCGGGATTGCCGTTATCATCTTCTCCAGCCAGATCAAGGACCTGCTGGGCCTGTCGATGGGGGTGGTCCCGGCGGAGTTCATTGATAAATGGCCTGCCTTCTGGGCCGCGCGCGACACGGTGGGTGTGGCGGCGCTGGTCGGGCTGGGGGCATTGGCCCTGATCCTGGGCCTGCGCCGCTGGGCGCCCAAGATACCGGGGTTTCTGGTCGCGGTCGTGCTGGGCTCCGTCGCGGCCTTCGCCCTTGGTCTGCCGGTGGAAACCATCGGTTCAAAATTCGGCGGCATCCCTGATCATCTGCCGATGCCGGTAATGCCGGATATTACATGGGTGAAGCTCCGTACCCTGCTGCCCGCAGCATTGACCATCGCCTTTCTGGCAGGGGTCGAGTCGCTGCTGTCGGCGGTCGTGGCGGATGGCATGACGGGCCGGCGGCACCGGCCCAATGCCGAATTACTGGCCCAGGGTGTGGCCAATACGGCGTCGGCCCTGGTCGGTGGGCTGCCGGCCACGGGGGCCATTGCCCGCACCGTCACCAATATCCGCTCCGGCGCGCGGTCGCCGGTCGCCGGCATGCTGCACGCCGCCTTCCTGCTGCTGTTCATGCTGGCCTTCAGCGGGCTTGCCGCCTTTGTGCCGCTGGCGGTGCTGGCCGCCGTGCTGGTGGTGGTGGCCTGGAACATGAGCGATGCCGGACGGTTCCTGCATGCCCTGCGCACGGCCCCGGTCAGCGACCGGGTGCTTCTGGTCACCACCTTCACCCTGACCATCGCCATCGACCTGACGGTGGCCATTGAGGTCGGGGTGCTGCTGGCGGCTGTGCTGTTCATGCACCGTATGTCGGAAAGCGTGGCCGTGTCCGACAGCGGGGAGCAGCCGGGCCTTGCCAAGGGTCTGCCGGCAGGGGCCGCCCTTTACCGAATTGACGGACCGATCTTCTTTGGGGCGGCACGCAAGCTGCTGGATGTGCTGGACCGCACCGGTGGCGCGCCACGTGTCCTGATCCTGGATATGAATGCGGTGCCCATGCTGGACGCCACGGGTGCCGACGCCTTGTCCACCCTGGTGGCGCGCGCGGGCAAGCGGGGCGCGCATGTAGTGATGGCGGGGGTGCAGCGCCAACCGCTGGGCGTGCTGCGCGGACTGGGCCTGCGTCACCGCAAGGGGCCGGTGATCTTCACCGCCGATACTGCGCGGGCAAAGGCGGAGGCAACGCATCTTCTGTCCGAAGGTTCCGGTACCAGCGCGGGGGGCAGCCCGGCGAGCGGGGCGGATTGACAGCCGTGCCGCTTTCGCAGTCAATGCCGCGCTTGTACCGACCCCGATCCGGTTGATGATGACCAAGCTTGTTTACCTGTGCGACTGGCTGCCGCCCGATTTCGGCGCCGTCGGCCAATATGCCGTGATGCATTGCCGTGAACGCGCGGCCCTTGGCTATGACGTCACGCTGGTGGGCCTGACCTCGGGTCAGGAGGCCAGTCTGACCGAAGAAGCGGTCGGCCCTGGCACCGTCCGCACCCTGCGCCTGCCGGCCCCGCCGCTGGACCGCGCCAGCCTGGGCCGGCGTCTAGCCTGGACCGTGCGCACCAATGCCATGCTGATCAGCCGGGCCTGGAAATACCTGTCGGCGGCGGATGAGGTTCTGTTCACCGGATCGCCGCCGTTCCTGCTGCATTTCCTGGTGCCGCTGAATGTCTTGCTGCGCAAAAAGCTGATCTATCGGATCGCGGACTTCCATCCCGAATGCCTGATCGCCTCGCGTACGACACCTTCCAAGGTTCTGGACGCGGCCCTGGCCCTGACCATCTGGCTGCGCCGGCGGGTGCAGATGTTTGAGGCGTCGGGAGAGGATCAGGTCCGCCTGCTGCGCCGGTATGGCATCCCCGCCGGCAATATTGTGCTGAAGCGTGATCCGCCGCCCGTGGAACTGACAGGCGATGAGGTGCCGCTGGCTGTCCCGGCGGAACTGGCGGGCAAGAAAATCCTGCTCTATTCCGGCAATTGGGGTGTGGCGCACGATACCGACACCTTCATCGACGCCTATATCCGCCATCACCGGACGGGCAGCGGTACGGTCGGCCTGTGGCTGAACGCCATCGGGGCCGGGGCCGATGTGGTGGAACAGCGTTTGAAGGATGAGGGGCTGCCGGTAGCGCGTGGCCGCCCCGTGCCGTTCGGCGATCTGGGCCGCCTGCTGGTCACGCCCGATGCGCATCTGATCACGCTGCGCGACGGGTTTGTGGCCTATGTCATTCCGTCCAAGACCTATGGCTGCATCGCGTCGGGCAAGGATGTGCTCTATATCGGCTCGCTGGAATCTGACGTGGACCTGATCTGCCGCGAGGGTCAGCGCGAGGGCCAGCGCTATATCCGCACGGATGTCGGCGATACCGACGCGGTGTTCCAGGCGCTGGAGACACTGGGGGCGTAACGGCTTCGCGTTCGGCGCGGGTTCACAATTCTGCCGCGACGCGGTAGAAGCACGGTTTGTTCGCCGCTGGCGGGGCGGTCAGGCGGTTCCTTTAACGGCGGTGGGCCAACCATCGCCCCGGAGAGTAGAAGCATGTCGCGTAAGGTTGCCTTGATCACCGGCGTCACCGGCCAGGATGGTGCCTATCTGTCGGAACTGCTGCTGTCCAAGGGCTACATCGTCCATGGTCTGAAGCGCCGCTCCTCCTCGCTGAACACGGCCCGCATCGATCACCTGTATCAGGACATCCATGAAAAGGATGTGCGGTTCCAGCTGCATTATGGCGACCTGACCGACAGCACCAACCTTATCCGCATCGTGCAGGAGACGCAGCCGGACGAGATCTACAATCTGGCCGCCCAGTCGCATGTGCAGGTCAGCTTCGAGACACCGGAATATACCGCCAATGCCGACGGCATCGGCACGCTGCGCCTGCTGGAGGCCATCCGTATCCTGAAGCTGGAAGAAAAGACCCGCTTCTATCAGGCCTCCACGTCGGAACTCTACGGTCTGGTGCAGGAGACGCCGCAGCGGGAAACGACGCCCTTCTATCCGCGCAGCCCCTATGCCGCCGCCAAGCTCTACGCCTACTGGATCACGGTGAATTACCGCGAGGCCTATGGCATGCATGCCAGCAACGGCATCCTGTTCAACCATGAAAGCCCGATCCGCGGCGAAACCTTTGTGACGCGCAAGATCACGCGCGCCGTGGCCGCCATCCATCATGGCAAGCAGGATTGCCTGTATCTGGGCAACCTGGATGCCAAGCGCGACTGGGGCCATGCCCGCGATTATGTTGAGGGCATGTGGCGCATCCTGCAGCAGGAAAAGGCTGAGGATTTCGTGCTGGCGACCGGTGAGACGCATACGGTGCGCGAATTCGTTGAACGCGCCTTCGGCCATGTCGGCAAGAATATCGAATGGAGCGGAGAGGGCGTGGACGAGATCGGCCGCGACGCCGCCACCGGCGCTGTCCTGGTCCGCATCGACCCGCGCTATTTCCGTCCGACCGAGGTTGACCTGCTGCTGGGTGATCCGGCCAAGGCCAAGGAAAAGCTGGGTTGGACCCACACCACCTCCTTCACCGATCTGGTGAAGGACATGGTTCAATCCGACGTGAAGCTGCTGGCCTGATGGACTGTGAGTCAGCGTGGTCTCCGGTCCGCCGGAAACCACGCCGGCGGCGACCGCCGCCGCGCGGCACGTGCCGTGAAAGCCAAGGGTGCGGATGCACCCGCCCGGCGTTTGAGGGAGCAGAGTAACATATGATGAGCGATCTGAAGCCCTATGATCTGAAGGGCAAGCGCGTCTGGGTCGCCGGCCA
Organism: Niveispirillum sp.; assembly: GCA_016463045.1. GTDB lineage: Bacteria > Pseudomonadota > Alphaproteobacteria > Azospirillales > Azospirillaceae > Niveispirillum. The sequence continues at coordinate 8,946 of JAEMSB010000066.1, read as the reverse complement.
TCGTGGCATGGTGGGTGGCGGCGTTGTGCGCCGCCTGCAATCCGAAGGCTGCACCATCCTCACGGCCGGCCGTGATACGCTGGACCTGACCCGTCAGGCCGCTGTAGAGGAATGGGTCGCCGCCAACAAGCCGGACGCCGTCGTGGTGGCGGCGGCCAAGGTCGGCGGTATCCTGGCCAATAACAGCTATCCGGCAGATTTCCTCTACGACAACCTGATGATCGAGACGAACATCATCCAGGCGTCGTTCCGCAACAATGTGGAAAAGCTGCTGTTCCTGGGCTCCTCCTGCATCTATCCGAAGCTGGCACCGCAGCCGATGACGGAGGATGCACTGCTGACCGGCCCGCTGGAGCCGACCAATGAATGGTACGCGATCGCCAAGATCGCGGGCATCAAGCTGTGCCAGGCCTATCGCAAGCAGCATGGCTGCGACTATATCTCCGCCATGCCGACCAATCTTTACGGCATCGGTGATAACTTCCATCCCCAGGGCAGTCATGTCCTGCCGGCCCTGATGGCCCGGTTGCACGATGCCAAGCGCGACAAGCTGAATGAGGTCACGATCTGGGGCACTGGTAAGCCGCTGCGTGAGTTCCTCTATGTCGATGACTTGGCCGACGGTTTGGTCTTTCTGCTGAAGAATTACAGTGGCTATGACCATGTGAATATCGGCACCGGCCAGGAAGTGTCGATCCGTACGCTGGCCGAACAGGTGGCCGCTACTGTCGGCTGGCAGGGCCGGTTCGTGTTTGATGCGACCAAGCCGGACGGCAGCCCGCGCAAGCTGATGGACAATTCCAAGTTGGCCAAGCTGGGCTGGACCGCCAGGACCAGTCTGGCTGAGGGACTGCGCCTCACCTATCAATGGTTCCTGGAAGAGGGGGCCAAGGGCGGGTTGCGCGGGATCTGATCCCCGCGATCCTTCCAGATTATTTGTTGAAAGGCCGGACGGCGATGGCTGTCCGGCCTTTTGCATTTCAGCACGCGGGTGGCGTGCGCTCTGACCCGTTATAACAAAATCACCGTCCGCAATAGCATCCCTATGCTTGTTCCGTTGGGGTGACGGCGCGACACTTCCCCCACGCAACCTCACCCATTTGATCCAATCACGCCGCCGGCAGGGCCGGGCGGCCAAGGGGGAAGTCATGTCCTGGTATGCCCTTGCCACGCTTGAACATGCTGATGGTCCGGCCGCACTTGTCCTGCCTGAAGGGGCCGTACTGCTCTCGGCCCTTCCCGACGCGGGTGAGGTGGGCAGCCTGTCGGTAACGGACATTATCCGGCGCTGGACCGATCTGGAGGCGCGCATCGACCGTCTGGCCGTGGCCGCCGACAATGGCGCGCGGCGGGGGAATGTGACGCTGACAAAGGCTTCGCGCACCGCGGTACCGTTTCAGCCATTCCGTATTTTCGGTGCTGCATCGAACTATATCGAGCATGCGGCGGAGATGGAGACGAAACTGGCTGCCAAGGTGGACAGCACGCCGTTCGTCTTCATGAAGTCCCAGTCCAGCATCATCGGCCCCGATGAACCCGTGGTTCTGCCGCCCGAAAGCCAGAAGGTGGATTGGGAGGTGGAACTGGGTGTGGTCATCGGCAAGGCCGGACGACGCATCCCGGAAGCACGCGCCATGGACCATGTCGCGGGATATGTCGTGGTCAACGATATCTCCGCCCGCGACCTGACGCGGCGCACCGACTTCCCGTTCAGCCATGACTGGTTCCGTGGCAAGAGCTTTGACAGTTTCACGCCTGTCGGCCCCTGGTTCGTGCCGAAATCCTGCGTGCCTGACCTGCACCGCCTGCGCCTGACCCTCTCGGTGAACGGAGAGATGATGCAGGACGGGACCAGCGGCGACATGATCTTCAATACATTCGAACAGATCGCCTATCTGTCTCGCCTGCTGGAACTGCGCCCCACCGACCTTTTGGCCACGGGCACGCCCGCCGGTGTGGGCATGGCACGCGGCATCTTCCTGAAGCCGGGCGACCGCATGGTGGCCGGCATCGAGCATGTGGGCGAGATCGCTAATCCCGTGATCGCGGAGGGTTGAGATGCGCTCGCTCACCCGCATTGTGACCGCCGCCACCCTTCTCACTGCCGGTCTGCTGCTTGGCGGATGCGGGAAGGACAGCCGCGAGGCGGCGAAGGTCACCTTCAACATGTCCTGGCTGCCCCAGGGCAGCATGGCCGGTGTCATCCTGGCCATCGACAAGGGCTTTTATGCCGAGGAAGGGCTGGTGGTGGAGGCCGTGCGCGGCTTCGGCGGCATCCGCACGGCCAATGAGCTGGACCAGGGCATGTTCCAGTTCGGCTATGCCGACCCGCTGGCCGTCATCCTGAACCGTACCAATGGCGGCACCGCCCGAATGATAGGTGCGATCAGCGACCGCTGGCCCGCCGGCCTGTGCTTCATCAAGGAACGGCACAAGGTGGAAAGCCCTGCCGATCTGGCCGGCATGGTGGTCGGCGGCGGCCAGAACTCCCCCATGCAGGTGCTGGTTCCAGCCTGGCTGGACAAGAACGGCGTGGATAAGGGCAAGGTCACGCTGATGCAGTTGGACCCTGCTATCGTCGTCGCCTCTCTGGTGGAGGGCAAGATCGATGCGGGTGAATGCTGGCTGGGCAACTCGCTGCCCCTATTCCGCCGCCGGGCGGAGGAGGCGGGGCTGAGCCTGGGCTGGCTTGCCTATGCCGACTTCAACCTCGACATCTATGGCAACGGTCTGATCAGCAGCGACAAGGTGATCAAGGAGCGGCCTGAACAGGTGCGCGCCTTCCTGAAGGCCACATATCGCGGCTACGCCGCCGCGCTCGCCGATCCCGACGCCGCCGTGGCGGTGATGCTGAAACACTACCCCGTGCTGGATGCCGCCATCACCAAACAGCAGTTGCTGGAAACGGGCGAGTTGATGAAGCAGCAGGCGCGCGCCGGCTGGATGGAAGCTGACCGGGTGGCCGGCACGCTCGACTTCTTGCGCGGTGCCTATGGGCTGAAGGCCGATGTGAAGGTCGTCGACGTCTTCACCACGGACTATCTGCCCCAACCATAAGGATCATCCAATGTTTCGACCCAAGCCGCTGAAACTAGGCCATCTGGTGCTGAAGGTACGGGATATCCAGGCATCGCTGGCCTTTTACCGCGACATTGTCGGGCTGGAAGTGTCCGACTGGATCGACGGGCACATGGTTTTCCTGCGCGCAGGATCGGACCATCACGATCTGGCCCTGTTGCAGATGCCGCCGGATCAGGCGGCAAGGCACGATCCCGCCACCTCCCCGGTGGAGCATTTCAGCTATCAGGTGGCGGACATGGGCCAGATGGAACAGATCACGGAATTCCTGATGGAACGCGGTGTGCCCATCGACCGGGGGTACGGGCGGCACGGGCCGGGCGGCAACACCTTCATCGTGTTCAAGGACCCGGACGGCAACAATGTCGAATTCTATTCCGACATGATCCAGGTGGACGAAGACCATCCCCACACGCCCGCCATCTGGCCGGGCAAACAGATGCACACGTTCGACCGTTGGGACCTGGAGAAATTCGTGGTTCCGCCGCCGGCCCGTATCGAACAGCTGAAAAAGGGAGGGGGAAAATGACCGGCCCGATCCGGCAGGCGGCAGAAGCGCTGCTGTTCTGCATCGCCCTGATCATCCTGTGGGAAGGTGGGGTCAGGCTGTTTGAGGTGAAACCCTATCTGCTGCCCTCGCTTTCTGCCATCGCGGCGGAGACTTGGCGGGCCAAGGAACAGCTCTGGCATCATTCGCTGGTCACGCTGGGGGAGGTGGCCTTGGGTTTCGCCTTCGCCACCGTCCTGGGTGTGGCGCTGGCGGCCCTGATCTTCTTCGTGCCACTGGCCAAGCGTACGCTTTACCCGTTCGTGGTGGCGCTGCAATCCATTCCGAAGATTGGGCTGGCGCCCATCATCGTGGTCTGGTGCGGCTATGGGTTGGCATCCAAGGTCACCATGGCCTTCCTGTTCGCCTTCTTCCCCATCGTCATCACCACCCTGGGCGGGCTGGCCAGCACGCCGGCCCATCTGGAGGAACATTTCCGGGCGCTGGGGGCGAAGCCCTGGGCCTCATTCTGGCGGCTGCGCGTGCCGTCGGCCCTGCCCAGCTTTGTCGACGGGGCCAAGGTCGCCATGCCGCTGGCCGTTATCGGGGCCATCGTGGGGGAGTTTGTTGGGTCCAATGATGGCCTGGGCAATCTGATCCTGATCGCCACCGGGTCATCGCAGACAGCCCTGTCCTTTTCGGCCCTGCTGGTCGTCACGGGCCTGTCGCTGGTCCTGTTCTATCTGATCGAGGCATTGGGGAGGCTGGTATGGTGGCGGCAGGGTTGAAGCCCGTGGCGGATATGGCCCCAACGGCCATCGCCATCGACGGCGTGACCAAGCGCTTTGGCGGCCTGACGGCGCTGGAGAATGTGACGGCGGACATCCGCGACCGGGAATTCGTTTCGATCCTTGGGCCGAGTGGCTGCGGCAAGAGCACCTTGTTGCGCATCCTGGCCGGGCTGGTCGGGTGCGAGGAAGGGGGGATCGACATTTTCGGCGGGCGGGTCAACGGCCCCCGCGATGATGTCGGCGTGGTGTTCCAGACCGCCAACCTGCTGCCCTGGCTGAATATCGAGGCGAATTTGCGCCTTGGCCTGGAAATCAGGCGCGGCAAGGCGGTGGCACGGGCGACGGAGATCGCCCCGATGGTGGAAACGCTGGGGCTGAAAGGCTTTGAGCAGCATTTCCCACATCAGCTCTCGGGCGGCATGCGTCACCGCGTGGCCATCGGCCAGACGCTGCTGTGCGATCCGCGCGTGCTGCTCATGGATGAACCGTTCGGGGCGCTGGACGCCCTGACCCGTGACCGGCTGAACATGGAACTGCTGCGCATCTGGCAGCGGGATGCCAAGACCGTGGTCCTTATCACTCACTCCATCGCGGAGGCGGTGCTTCTGTCCGACCGGGTACTGGTGATGTCGGAGCGGCCCGGCCGGGTGATCCGCGATGTCACCATCGATCTGCCCCGTCCCCGCGACCCCAGCAAGACGCGCGAGAGTGCGGCGTTCGGGGAATATGTCGTGGAGTTGAGCCGGTTGATGGGCGTCGGCTGACGCCTCACCGCATCCTTTCCTGAAATCGGGGAATTCCAATGCCCTATCTGTCTCTTGGCGACGATCAACTTTACTATGAAACCCATGGCGAGGGGCCGGCAATCGTGCTGGCCCATGGGGTGGGTGGCAATCATGCCATCTGGTTCCGGCAGGTGCCGGTGCTGACCAAGGCTTATCAGGTCGTGCTGTTCGACCATCGCGGCTTCGGCAAATCCACCGACCGTGCCGGCTTGGGCCGCAGCGCCTTTGCCGATGACCTGACCGCATTGCTGGACCATCTGGGGCTCGACCGTGTGGCGCTGGTGGGGCAGTCGATGGGGGCGGGGACCTGCATAAATTTCGCCGTGCGCCATCCGGGCCGGGTGGCAGCCCTGTGCATCGCATCCTCCCTGCATGCGGTTGCAGAGGAAGGCGACGTGGCCGACCTGATGGCGGCGGCGCGGATGGCCGGCAATGAACTGCCCCAGCTTGACCGTGTGCTGGGCGCGCCGTTCAAGGGGCGAGAGCCGGAATTGTCCTGGCTCTATGCCGCCTTGTCTGGCTTCAACGGCACCGACCGCAAGGGCCTAAAGGGCGATTGGCCGCGCGCTGTGCCGCCGGCCCTGTTGGGCAGCCTGGGGTTCCCCACCCTCTTCATCGCCGGGCACCTGGACCCTGTCTTTCCCGTCGACGCCATCCGGGCGGTGCAGGCGCAGGTGCCGGGCAGCTTTCTGGTGGAAGTGCAGGACACGGGCCATTCCGTGTTCTATGAACGTCCGGTGGAGTTCAATGACAGCCTGTTGAGCCTGCTGCAAATGGCCGGTTTCAAGGGGCGTCGCAAGTCCGTCCATTCCAACAGTGCCGGGTACAAGCCGGTCGTCGCGTGAAAGAGGTCATCGCCATGAAGCCGCCCGTGCTGCTCTATGCCTGCCCAACGGTGGATCAGGAGGCCTGGGTCAAGGCCCTGAACGCCGCCTGGCCCGGCATCGACATCCGCCTGTGGCCGGAAACCGGGGATAAGGCGGAGATCGACTATGCCTTTGTCTGGAAACAGCCGGCGGGCATCCTGTCCGATCTGCCGAACCTGAAGGTGATCTTCTCGCTGGGGGCTGGTGTCGAACATGTGCTGACCGATACGACGCTGCCCAGTGACATTCCCCTTGTCCGTATGGTCGATCCCACCCTGGTCACCGGCATGGTGGAATTTGTGGTGATGCAGGTGCTGCACTATCACCGCTCCATGCCCGACTATGCGGCACAGCAACGGGCGGGCATCTGGAGACAGTTGCCGCAGCTTCTACCGTCCGAACGCCGTATCGGCATCCTGGGCATGGGCGAACTGGGGGCGGCCTGCGCCAAGGCGTTGACCGGGTTCGGGTTCGATGTGGCGGGGTGGAGCCGGACGGCCAAGGATATGCCCGGTGTGCGCGGCTTTGCCGGGGCAGAACAGCTGGATGGGTTCCTGGCCCAGACGGATATCCTGGTCTGTCTACTGCCCCTGACCGATCAGACGCGTGGCATTCTGAACCGTCGCACCCTGTCGACCCTGCCGCGCGGTTCCTACCTGATCAATGCGGCCCGCGGTGGGCATCTGGTGGAGGACGATCTGATCCCGCTGCTGAATGCCGGCCATCTGTCGGCGGCGACGCTGGATGTGTTCGCGGTGGAACCGCTGCCGGTTTCCCACCCGTTCTGGACCCACCCGAAGATAACGCTGGTGCCGCATGCGGCGGCCCTGACCCATCCCGGCACGGCGTCCCGCATCGTGGCGGCCAATATCGACCGGCATCGGCGGGGCGAGCCGCTGCACAATGTGGTGGACCGTACGCGCGGCTATTGATCCCTGTCAGCCCTTGTCCAGGGCACCGGGGAACCGGTCCACCTTCCGCAGGGCGGGGAACAGAACGCACCACAACGCCACGATCACCAGGGTGCCGACCCCACCGACGATCACGGCGGGGCCGGCACCCCACCAATGGGCCGTCAGGCCGCTTTCAAATTCGCCCAACTGGTTGGAAGCGCCGATGAACAAGCTGCTGACGGCGCTGACGCGGCCACGCATGTCATCGGGCGTTTCCAGTTGCACCAGCGACTGACGGATGAAGACGCTGACCATGTCCACGGCCCCCATCACGATCAGGGCGATGCCCGCCACGATGGCCGAACTGGTGGACCCGAAGATGATGGTGCCAACGCCGAACGCCGCGACGCAGATGAACAGCACCCGGCCCACCCGTCGCCGCACGGGCCAGAAGGCTAGCACCAGCCCCGTCGCCAGCGCCCCGACCGAGGGGGCGGCGCGCAGGATGCCGGCCATGACGGGACCGGCATCAAACTGATCCTTGGCCAGCACGGGCAGCAGCGCCGTCGCCCCGCCCAGCAGCACCGCGAACAGGTCCAGCGAGATGGCGCCCAGCACGATGGGCCTGCCCCAGATGAAGCGGAAACCCGCGAACAGGGTTTCCAGGCTGACCTTCTTCACCGCTGCTGGCATGGTCTTGGGCGGCAGCTTAATGAACCAGACCAGGATGAAGGCGACCATGAACAGCAGGGCACAGATGGCGAAGACCCAGTGGCCGATGAAGCCGTAGAGCAACCCGCCCAGCGCCGGCCCGACAATGGCTGCTCCTTGCCAGGCTGATGAATTCAATGCCACCGCGCGGGGAAAAACAGCGGGTGGCACCAGATTGGGCACCAGCGACGATGCCGCCGGCATCTCAAACGCGCGGGCCGTGCCAAGGATGGTGACCGACAGGAAAGCCGGCCACAGCGCCTTGGTATTGTCATCCCAGAGCGCCAGCCACAACACCAGCATGGCGACAATTTCCAGCCCCTGGCAGACATTGATCACACGGCGGCGGTCGAACCGGTCGGCGACATGGCCGGTGACCAGGACCAGAAGGATGGAGGGCAGAAATTCAGCCAACCCGATGAAGCCCAGCGCCATGGCGCTGCCCGATACATCATAGACGCGCCAGCCGGTGGCGACGATCTGCATCTGCAACGCCAGGATCGCGCAGATGCGGGCAAACCAGTAAAGCCGATAGGGGGTGTAGGCGAAGGGGCTGGTCGGCTGATCGACCGGGGAGGCATCGGACATGGGACCGGGCAGGTAACGGGCGACAGGTGGAAACTATGCGCCCCGGCCTTGTGATCCGTTAAGGGCGCTTCCTGCAACGCTGGGCCGCGCCCGGTGGCGGCGTTGAAAGACGGTGGGATTTCGCGTATATATGGAGGCGTCCTGACGGTGCGCTAACACCGCCAGGACATTCCTTCCTACCAGCAAATCTCCAGCTTCAGGGTCACACCCAGAAACCGGAGATGCAGGCGGAGGGTTTTCGGATGTCTGACCATCCTACCTCCTCCGTGGCGGGGACGGCTCATCCGTCCCCTTCAGCCACGAAAGAATGAGAAGGCGTCATGTCTGGTTGCAGTCAACTGTAATCAGGTGTGGCGCCTTTCTTTTTCAACCGCATGCGATATGCGAAATTGGTTCGGTCCCGCCACCTCGCGCTCTATGATGGCCCCCTGGCTTTCAGGGGGAATGTATGTCGATCAAGGATGATGTCGTGGTCCGCGTGGCGCAGCGCCGCGACGTGCCGGAGATGGTGGCGTTGCTGACCGATGACATGCTGGGGCAGGGGCGTGAAGGGGCCACCGATCTGGAACCCTATTACGAGGCCTGGGACGAGATCATCCTGGACCCCAATGCCGAGATCCTGATTCTGGACCTGGATGGTCGCGTGGTGGGTATGGCGCAGCTGAACTATGCGCGGGGCCTGGGCCGCAAGGGGATGCGTCGCTGCACCATTGAGGCGGTGCGGGTGGCCTCCAACCTGCGCTCCAA
>JAEMSB010000065.1 GCA_016463045.1 Niveispirillum sp. | reverse complement strand
GACTATCATACCGCACCCCCAGAAAGACCAAAAGCCGCCCGCGGGCTTTCCCAGGGGCGGCATTCAATCCCGTGGCCATTACGGCCAACTGGCAATCTGTCTGATGGACAGGGAGGGCTATTAGTAGCCCTCGCGCTCCAGACGCTTGCGCAGCAGCTTGCGGGCGCGGCGAACGGCTTCAGCCTTTTCGCGAGCGCGCTTTTCCGACGGCTTCTCATAATTGCGGCGCAGCTTCATTTCGCGGAAGATGCCCTCACGCTGCATCTTCTTCTTCAGCGCGCGCAGTGCCTGATCGACGTTGTTATCACGAACCAGAACTTGCACGGGACATCCACTCCAATCGTGCGCTCACACCAGCCAGGGCCAGCACTTGCGGGTAGGGTTGAAAACAAAGACAAAGGCAACGCGAGACCATGAAGGTCGCGCCATCGCCCGATCCAGTCGGCGGGGTTATACACATGCCGGTGGGGCTTGTGAAGACCCGCAGCGCGTCTATGCGAAGATTCATGCGGAATGGCGGGCATGCGGCCACAGGGGGCACGCTTTTCCTTGCCTTGCATCGCCCCGCCCTGGGCCGCACAATAGCGATATAGCCGAATCGCCCCTTTTTCGGAGCCTTTTCCATGGCCGTGCTTCCCATTGTCCGCATGGGCAATCCCGTCCTGCGCCGTGTCGCCGATCCGATCCCGGTGCCGGTGGCCGGCGGTTTCGATGACGGGTTGCGGCAATTGGCGGCCGACATGGTGGAGACCATGTTCGATGCGCCCGGCATCGGCCTTGCCGCCCCGCAGATCGACGTGTCCCGCCGCATCATCGTTTTCCGGGTGCCGCCGGAACGCGCCACGGGCGACCAGGGCGACGCACCGATGGGACCGCAGGTCCTGATCAACCCGGAATTCGTGCCCCTGGGGGCCGAAACGGTGCTGGGCTGGGAAGGGTGCCTGTCCATTCCCGGCCTGCGCGGCGTCGTGCCACGCTACCGCCGCATCCGCTACCGCGGCTATGATCTGGACGGCAATCTGGTGGAACGCGAGGCCGCGAACACCCATGCCCGCGTGATCCAGCATGAGTTGGATCATCTGGACGCCATCCTTTATCTGGATCGCATGGAAAGCCTAGCCACGCTGACCTATATGGAAGAACAGAAGTTTTTCGGACCCGACGTGCTGGCGCCATCGCGCTGACACACCGGATGGGAGACAGGTGATGACCGACGCCACGACACCGCCGCAACAAGACGCTTACACCCGCGCCCAGGCCGCCCTGGCCGCGCGCAAGGATGCGATCCTGGTGGCCATGCTGCCCGATGTGGCGTTCGATGGCTGGACCGGCACCACCCTGCGGCGCGGGGCCGAAGCCGCTGGGTTCCATGCGCAAGAGGCCGATGCCGCCTTCCCCGGTGGCCCGGTGGAGGCCGCCTGCTGGTTCAGCGACTGGGCCGATCGGCAGATGGTGGATGCCCTGGCCGGCACCGACCTGACGGCATTGAAGGTACGCGAACGGGTGACCCTGGCCGTGCGCAAGCGCTTGGAAATCCTGATCCCCTATCGCGAGGCGGTGCGCCGCGCCAGCAGCCTGCTGTCCCTGCCGCAGAACGCCACGTGCGGGCCGCAGCTTGTCTATGCCACGGTCGATGCCGCCTGGCGGGCCGTCGGCGATACCTCCGTCGATTACAATTTTTATACCAAGCGCCTGCTTCTGGCCGGCGTCGTCACCGCCACCACGCTTTATTGGCTGGATGACCGCTCGGATGAGCTGACCGACAGCTGGGCCTTCCTGGACCGGCGCATCGCCAATGTGATGAGCGTGGGCAAGGTGATCGGACAGGTCACGGGCCGGGCCGACAAGGCGGCGGGCCTGCTGGCTTATATCCCGTCACCCACCCGCTTCATGCGCCGGCTGCGGGGTGCGGCGGGGGTCTGATGGGGTGAGGGAGCCACGCTAAAGCCTCACCCCACCGCCCGAACCCCTTCACCCAGGAAGCGTTCCTCAAACTCCACCGCTGGCAGGGGGCGGGAGATCAGAAAGCCCTGGATTGTCTGACAGTCGAGTGCGCAGAGCCAGTCGCGCTGCGCCTCTGTCTCCACCCCTTCGGCCACGATCTCCAGCCCCAGGCGCTGGCCCAGTTCCAGGATGGTGGCAGGGATGGCCACGTCATGCGGCACCGTCTGCATGAAGCCCCGGTCGATCTTCAACACGGTCAGCGGGATGCGCCGCAGGTGGGACAGGGAGGAATAACCCGTCCCGAAATCATCGATGGCCATGCCGACGCCGATATCGCGCAAGATACGCAGCATGGCGAAATCGCCCGCCGCCTGCGTCATCGCCACCGTTTCCGTAATCTCCAGCGTCAGCAGATGGGCAGGGAGACCCGAATTGACCAGCGCCGCCCGCACGCGGTTGGGAAAATCCGCATCGGCAAACTGACGCGGGCTGACATTGATGGCCACGGGCAGATCGCCATAAAGCCGGCGCCAGGCCGCCGCCTGCCGGCAGGCATCGCCCAGCACCCAGTCGCCGATGGGACCGATCAGGCCCGTCTCCTCCGCCACGGGGATGAAGTCGGCAGGGGCGATATAGCCATCCTCGGTTTTCCAGCGCAGCAGCGCCTCCGCCCCCCGCAGGGTCAGGCTGCGCGGGTCCACCTTGGGCTGGTAGAACAGCTCGAACTCCCCGCGCAGTTCGGCGGCGCGCAGCCGCGCCTCCGTGCGCAGGCGGGCCATGGCCTGTTCCGACATCTCGGCACTGAACATCCGCCAGCAGCCGGTGCCCGCCGCCTTGGCCGCATACATTGCGACATCGGCGCAGCGCAGGATCTGCCGTGCATCCTGCCCGTCGCTGGGCCAGAGCGAGATGCCGATGGAGGCGCTGGGATGCAGCAGATGGCCTTCCAGGTCCAGCGGACGGGCCAGCGTCGCCAGAATACGGTCGGCTACCTGGATCGCCTCCTTCGGCTCCTTCACATCCTCCACCAGAACCAGGAATTCATCCCCGCCCAAGCGGCCCACCGTGTCGGAATGGCGTAGCGTATCGTCCAGCCGCTTAGCGATTCCCTGCAGCATTCGGTCGCCCATGTCATGGCCCAGGCTATCATTCACATGCTTGAACCGGTCCAGATCCAGGAACAGCACCGCCACGCCGCGCTTGGTCCGCCGGGCCCGCGCCAGCGCATGTTCCAGCCGTTCCAGCAGCAGGGCACGGTTGGGCAGTTCGGTCAGCGGGTCACGCGTCGCCAGTTGCCGCAGCTGCCCCTGGCTTTCATCCAGCTTGTCCAGCGTCTCATTGATGCGCTGGGTCAGGCGGCCCAGCTCATCCGTTTCATGGCCTTCGGGCACCTTCACGCGGGTGTCGCGGGGATTGTCAGGGTCGATCCCCGCCACCGCCTGTTCCAGTTCCACCAGGGGCCGGGTCAGGAAACGGTGGAACACCCAGGTCAGCATCAGGCCCAGCAGGATGTTGCGCACCAGCCCGCCCAGCAGCGATGACCCGACAAAGGCGATATAATCCGCCGACACGCGCGCCATATCGAGATCAATGCGCAGAATGCCGATGGGCGGCTTTTCCCGCCCATCGGGCAGGGGCCGGTAAAGAAGACGGGTGCCCCGCGCCAGATCGCCGAACACCAGCCGACCAATGGCGCCATTGCCGCCGCTGGGCGCCGCCAGGGCACGGTGGCGGGACCATAGCGGCTGTTCCTCCGATATGCGGATATCGATGCCGGCGATGGCGCCGATGGACAGGGCGGAATTGCCGATCTGCTGAGCCAGCGCCTCGTCGACGTTCCAGGCGGCGGCGGCGGCACTGCCTTCCGTCAGGTCGAGCATCTGTTCGACCAGATCGCTGGCCTTCCCGCGCTCACGCCACGTCGCCCAGGCAACCTCCAGCCCGCTCAACACCAAACCGATGAGACAGGCGGCAAGCACGGCACGCGCCGCCTGCCTAGCCGCCAAGGAACTGCCCAGCCCTTTCAGCATCGCCCTCCCCAAAAGGCCTGCATCCGGCCGTACATCGCGTGGCGCGTTACTGGTCACCCCGTGATGGGGTTCCGCAACCGCGCTGCGATATTCCGTCGCGGTGATCATGCCCGAAAAGGGTCGGACCTGTACAAGCAAATATTGGGCATTCGCACCCCCCCGGATAAGGCGCAAAGAAAAAGGGCCGCCCCGTGGGACGGCCCCTTCACATTCCGTTACGCGCCCGAAAGGGACGGCGGATCAGGAAGCGCGCTTCAGCTTGCGGAACTGCGCCCACATCGGGGACGGGTTCTTGTCCAGGTCATAAGCGCGGGTCTTGCTCGGGTCCATACCCTGGCGGCGGCATTCCAGCGCGAAGATATTGGTGTTGGCGGGATCCAGGCCCAACTCAACGCAGGCGGCGGTGAAGACGTTATCGAAATCGGCGCTGCTCATTATGTCACCTTCGCAGGTTCAACGTTTGTCACGGTCGGGACCATCGGGCCTGGCCGGTGTCGGTTGGCGGTGAAAAACCGCTGCCCTTCACGCATCGCAGCATCGCCAGCCATTACGGCTAATTTGCGAAACTGTTGATCCAAAACGATGGCGTTCACGTGACTAGATCAAATCATCAGCCAATCTGTTGCAACAGCGAACAACGCATGGCCGCCCCTTCCGCATCGCGGGATGACTATAAGGAATTGTCGCGGGCCGGTTTCGCGTCGGCGATTCGACCCGGTTCACCCGCCGACGCATCCGGTCAGGGGGGCTGGCCGACCACTCCGTGCAGCGCCATATCATGACCGCAAGTGGCAAAAGCGAAGCGGTCGTTACGGATTGTTAAAGGTGTGCGGCTGTATGCTTTGACCCATGGCCCCCTTTCGGGTCATGCTGTGTGTACGGACCCCCGTTGCTGGATGGGCGGGGGTGGACAGGGGACAGGGTTCCCCCAAACGGGCATGCGCCGAACGCCGCCCGGTCGCCCGGACGGGCAGGTGCCCCGGCATGCATACATGCCTTCGGCCTGCCCCAATCGGGGGAGATGATGCTTTGCGTCGGTTCGGTTTCGTGATCACAGTTTTGCGTTCAGTACCAACAGCTTGATTACCGATTGACCCCCAGCCTTGGGAGACGCGGTGATGGGTGACGGTAGGGCCAGCAGTAACGGGACAGACCGGTCGACCCGACCGGATGGTGCCCTGCGGCCCGCCTCCGGCGCCAGCGCGTTCCCCGTGGTGGGTTCGACAAGAATAACCCGGCGGTTCGCCTGTGGGCGACCGGAACGGGGCCGGGCCGGGGAGGCCCGGCGCGAGCCAAGGATCGACCGCCACCGTATGCCACTGCGCCCCGCCGGGATGGCGATGCGCCACAGGGCCAGCCCCTGCCTGCGCTATCGCCCAGCAACCGGCCGTCAGGAAGGAGAGTGCCGATGAGCAGTCTGGTCACAGACCTTTTCGCCAGTTACGCCAGTTCCTATGAAAGCCGCCGCGACGTTGAGATGTCGCTGATGGAATATCTGGAGGGTTGCCGCGACGATCCGCTGATGTATGCCACTGCCGCCGAACGGCTGCTGGCCGCCATTGGTGAACCCGAAGTGATCGACACGGCCAAGGATGCGCGTCTGGCCCGCATCTTCATGAACCGGACGATCAAGGTTTACCCTGCCTTTGCTGAATTCTTCGGCATGGAGGAGACCATCGAACGGATCGTGGGCTTCTTCCGCCATGCGGCCCAGGGACTGGAGGAACGCAAGCAGGTTCTGTATCTGCTGGGTCCCGTCGGCGGGGGCAAGTCATCGCTGGCCGAACGGCTTAAGGCGCTGATGGAGGACAAGCCTATCTATGCGCTGAAAGCCGGCGACCAGATCAGCCCCGTGTTCGAAAGCCCCCTGGGCCTGTTCGATCCCGCCACCATGGGTGCGACGATCGAGGAGAAATTCGGCATTCCCCGCCGCCGCCTGACAGGCTTGATGAGCCCCTGGGCGCTGAAACGGCTGGACGAGTTTGATGGCGATATCCGCCGCTTCAAGGTGGTGAAGCTGCGTCCCTCACGCCTGCGCCAGATCGGCATCTCCAAGACGGAGCCGGGGGACGAGAACAACCAGGACATCTCCTCGCTGGTCGGCAAGGTCGATATCCGCAAGCTGGAGCTTTACAGCCAGAATGATCCCGATGCCTACAGCTATTCCGGCGGCCTGAACCGGGCCAACCAGGGCATGCTGGAATTCGTGGAGATGTTCAAGGCCCCGATCAAGATGCTGCACCCCCTGCTGACCGCCACGCAGGAGGGCAATTATATCGGGACGGAGAATATCGGCGCCCTGCCCTTCCAGGGCGTGATCATGGCGCACAGCAATGAGGCGGAGTGGCAGAGCTTCAAGAACAACAAGAATAACGAAGCCTTCATCGACCGTATCTGTGTGGTCAAGGTGCCCTATTGCCTGCGGGTGATGGAGGAACAGCGCATCTATGAAAAGCTGATCAAGACCTCTGAACTGTCCGGCGCGCCCTGTGCGCCGGCCACCCTGGAAATGCTGGCGCGGTTCACGGTCCTGTCGCGCCTGCGCGACCATGGCAATTCCAATCTGTTCAGCAAGATGCGGGTCTATGACGGGGAAAGCCTGAAGGAGACGGACCCCAAGGCCAAGACCATGCAGGAATATAAGGACGCGGCCGGCGTGGATGAGGGGATGAACGGCATCTCCACCCGCTTCGCGTTCAAGGTCCTGGCCAGCACCTTCAACTATGACAATACCGAGGTCGGGGCCGATCCCGTCCACCTGATGTACATCCTGGAACAATCCATCAAACGGGAACAGTTCCCCGACGAGGTGGAGAAAAAGTACATGGAGTTCATCAAGGGTGAGTTGGCACCGCGCTATGCGGAGTTCATCGGCAATGAAATCCAGAAGGCCTATCTGGAGAGCTACCATGATTACGGCCAGAACCTGTTCGACCGCTATGTCGACTATGCCGATGCCTGGATCGAGGATCAGGACTTCAAGGACCCTGACACGGGCCAGCTCCTGAACCGTGACCTGCTGAACCAGGAACTGACCAAGATCGAGAAACCGGCGGGCATCGCCAATCCCAAGGATTTCCGCAATGAGGTGGTGAAATTCGCCCTGCGCATGCGGGCGGCCAATAGCGGGCGCAACCCGTCCTGGACCAGCTATGAAAAGCTGCGCGACGTCATCGAGAAGCGGATGTTCAGCCAGGTGGAGGAACTGCTGCCCGTCATCAGCTTTGGTTCAAAGAAGGACAGCGACACGGAGAAGAAACACAGCGAGTTCGTCAATCGCATGATGGCCCGCGGCTATACCGAACGTCAGGTTCGCCGTCTGGTCGAATGGTACATGCGGGTGAAACAGGCGGGGTAATGGCGTGCCCCTCTCCCGCCAGGGTAGGAGAGGGGCGACGGGTTCGGCCCCCATCGAAAGGACGGTGCAACCTTGTTCACCATTGTCGACCGACGTCTCAATCCTTCGGGTAAAAGTCTGGCCAACCGCCAGCGGTTCCTGCGCCGTGCCAAGGAACAGGTGATGCGGGCCGTGCGCGACGCCTCGGCCAAGCGCGGCATCCGCGATATCGATATGGGCGGCGACATCTCCATCTCCCCCGACGGGATCCGCGAACCGACCCTGCGCCGGTCTTCCACCGGCGGGCAGCGTGATTATGTGGTCCCCGGCAATAAGGAGTTCATGTCGGGCGACAAGATCAAACGCCCGCCGCAGGGTGGCGGGTCCGGCAGGGGCAATGAGGGATCGGAGGATGGCGACGGCCAGGATGAATTCCGTTTCGTCCTGAGCCGGGAGGAATTCATCGACCTGTTCCTGGAAGACCTGGAACTGCCCGATCTGGCCAAGCGCAAGCTGGCCGTGACCGACGCCATGGATTGGCACCGCGCTGGCTATTCGGTGGCTGGTTCACCCGCCAATCTCAATCTGGTGCGCACCATGCGCAACAGCCTGGCCCGCCGCATCGCGCTGCACCGCCCCACGGGTGACGAGATCAAGGCCCTGCGCCAGGAGATTGACGATCTGGAGCGCAGCGGGCGCGACCGCGAGCGGTTGGACCAAGCGCGGGCAGAACTGGCCGAGGCGCTGAAACGGACCCAGCGCATCCCCTATATCGACCCGGTCGATGTCCGCTACAACCGTTTCGCGGCCACGCCGCGCCCGGCGGCGCAGGCGGTGATGTTCTGCCTGATGGATGTGTCGGGCAGCATGACGGAGCATATGAAGGACTTGGCCAAGCGCTTCTACATGCTGCTCTACCTATTCTTGTCGCGGCGGTACAAGCATGTGGACGTGGTCTTCATCCGCCACACCCACCGCGCCGCAGAGGTGGATGAAGAGACCTTCTTCTACAGTGCCGAGACTGGCGGCACGGTGGTGTCGACCGCGCTGGAGGAGATGGCGCGCGTGATCAAGGAACGCTATCCGCCCGGTGAATGGAACATCTACGGGGCACAGGCCAGCGACGGCGACAACGCTCTGTCGGACAATACCAAGACGGCCCAGTTGATGACCGACGCGATCCTGCCCGACTGTCAGTATTACGCCTATCTGGAGGTCGGACAGGAAGGCATGATGCCGGGCCTGCCCTATGGCGGCGGTCCGCGCGAAACCGACCTGTGGCGCACCTACAAGCAGATCAATGCCGGCAGCGTGCTGGCCATGCGGCGCGTGACCGAACGCAAGGAAATCTACCCCGTCTTTCGCGAGTTGTTCGCCAAGGACAAGGCCGGGCAACCGGCGGAGGTGAGTGCATGACCCTGACCGCCTTTGAGACCGCCCCGCTCTATACCGGCGCCGACTGGGACTATGACAAGGTCCGCCGCGTCTATGACGCCATCGAGAAGGTGGCGTTGGGGAATATGGGCCTGGATTGCTACACCAACCAGATCGAGGTGATCACGTCCGAACAGATGCTGGACGCCTATTCCAGCATCGGCATGCCGCTTTTCTACAAGCACTGGTCCTTTGGCAAGCATTTCGCCCGCGACGAGGCTATGTACCGCAAGGGTCAGCGGGGTCTGGCCTATGAGATCGTGATCAATTCCAACCCCTGCATCAGCTACATCATGGAAGAAAACACCATGACGATGCAGACGCTGGTGATCGCGCATGCCGCCTTCGGCCATAACCATTTCTTCAAGAACAATTACCTGTTCCAGCAATGGACCGATGCCGACGGCATCCTGGATTATCTGTCCTTCGCCAAGGCCTATATCAGCCAGTGCGAGGAACGGTACGGCCATGCCAATGTGGAACGGGTGCTGGATGCCGCCCACGCCCTGATGAACCATGGCGTCCACCGCTATCCCCGTCGTCGCGGCCCCGACCTGCGCAATGAGGAGAAACGGGCGCGCGAGCGGCTGGAACATGCCGAAGCGACCTTCAACGACCTCTGGCGCACCGTGCCCACCAAGGCGGGCAGCAACAGTCCCCTGTCCGACCGCGACCGCCGCCGTACCCTGCTGGAACTGCCAGAGGAGAATATCCTCTATTTCCTGGAGAAAAAGGCCCCGCGCCTGCAGGGCTGGCAGCGAGAAATCCTGCGCATCGTGCGGCATGTGGCGCAATATTTCTATCCGCAGCGCCAGACCAAGGTGATGAATGAGGGCTGCGCCACCTATTGCCATTACCGCATCCTGTCCACCCTGCATGAACGCGGCGGCCTGACCGACGGGGCCTGGATGGAGGCGATGCACAGCCACACCAATGTGGTGTTCCAGCCGGAATTCGATGACCGCCGCTATGGCGGCATCAATCCTTACGCGCTGGGCTTTGCCATGATGCAGGATATCGAGCGGATCGCGACGCAACCCACGCAGGAGGACCGATACTGGTTCCCGGACCTTGCGGGCCGCGGCGACGCCATGGGCGCGCTGCGCGATGCCTGGGCCAATTTCCGGGATGAAAGCTTTATCCTGCAGTACCTGTCACCGGCCCTGATCCGCAAATTCCGGCTATTCCATGTGGCCGATGATGCGCGCGACCCGGAAATGAAGGTGGCCGCCATCCATGATGAACGCGGTTACCGTGCCGTACGTCAGGCGCTGGCCCGGCAATACGACATCGCCTGGGCCGAAGCCGACATCCAGATTGTCGATGTCGATCTGGTCGGCGACCGCAAGCTGATGCTGGAACATCATGTGATGAACCAGATCCTGCTGGAGGAGGAGGAAGCCCGCGCCGTCATGCAGCACCTGGCCAATCTCTGGGGTTATGAAGTGGTGCTGGACGAGGTGGAAACACCCGGCGGCACCCCGATGCGCCGGATCAATGTGACGCCACGCGTGGTGCTGGGGGGGACGTAGCGCGGATCAGGCTTCGCTAATCCGCGCTACGTGTTCACGCCGCCTGCTTCTGCCCGCCCTTGCCGGCGGCCAGGATTTCGCGGGCCATTTCGTCGGCAACAGCACTGGTTGGGCGGTTCTCCCGGTCGGCGCGGCGGAAAATCTCCGTCAGCGTCACGGGAATGCGCTCCACCTGACGCAGCACGGCATCGCGGTCATAATCCTGCGTCACTTCGGCGGAAACATTGATGATGCCGCCGCCATTGATCACATAATCGGGCGCGTACAGGATGCCGGCGGCGCGCAGCGCCTCACCCATCGGGTCGGTTTCAAGCTGATTGTTGGCACCACCGGCCACAATCTTCGCCTTCAGTTCGGGCAGGCTGCGCGGATTGATGACGGCACCCAGGGCACAGGGCGCGTAGACATCGGCATCGGCGGCATGGATACGGTCCGGTGCCACGGCAATGGCCCCGAACTTGTCCACGGCGCGCTGCACGGCATCGGCATGGATGTCGGTGACCGTCAGGATGGCACCGTCATCGGCCAGACGCTGGCACAGATGGCTGCCGACATTGCCCAGGCCCTGCACCGCGACGCGCACACCCTTCAGGCTGTCGGTGGCCAGCTTGTGGCGGACGGCGGCCTTGATGCCCATATAGACGCCATAGGCGGTAAAGGGCGACGGGTCGCCCGACGCGTCATGCCCCTTGGACAGGCCCGCGACATGGCGCGTGGTCTGGCCCATGGTCATGACGTCGGCGACGGTGATGCCCACATCCTCCGCCGCGATATACTTGCCGCCCAGACTGTCGATGACGCGGCCAAAGGCGCGGAACAGCTCGTCTGTCTTGTCCTTGCGGCTGTCGCCGATGATCACAGACTTGCCACCGCCCAGCGGCAGACCGGCCATGGCGTTCTTGTAGCTCATGCCCCGCGACAGGCGCAGCGCGTCGCGCATCGCCTCGGTATCGTTTGCATAGGGCCACATGCGGCAACCGCCACAGGCGGGGCCCAGGGCCGTTGAATGGACGGCGATGATGGCGGCCAGACCACTGGCCTCGTCGCGACCGAACAAAACCAGTTCGTGATTATCGAAATCGGGGAAATCGAACAGCATGGGGCGGGGCCTCCGGGCCGATGGATCGCTGCTGCCGCCTTTCTTTGCGGGCGGCTTTGACGGCCAAAGTCTAGGCATGGCAGCGCACCAAGGTCGATTTCGTTGTTAGGCGACGGATTGCACGAAACGGACGCGGACGCGGCCTTTCGGAAAATTTCCTGTCGCGCGGTGAAGGGCAACCTTGCAACGTCAGGCCGCGAACTGTTCCAATGGATAGCTTGCCCGAAATCACAGACCGGGCCACGTTTGGGAACCGGGTGCAAACACGCCCCGCGAAGGTCGGCAACAGGGGCCGCGTATGGGCGAGATTATCCAATTCCCGGGTCAGGCACGACCCCTGGCAACCACGATCAAGCTGGCAGATCAACTGGTCGCCGCGACGTCGGAACTGCCGGACCTTGTCTCGGCGGTGGACCGGATGGGGCGGTCGGCGGAAAGCCTGTGCCATGCCCTGCAGGGCGGCCTGACGGCCATGAATGTCGCCTTTGGCCGCGCCCTGGTGGTGAATGAGGCGCATCAGCGCCTGCAAATGGCGGTGCAGAAGGCGATGGAAATCGCCGACACGGACCCCGACGCGGCGGCTGGCCGTCTAGCCGAATTGCGCGCCGATTATGCCCGGCTCTCCGCCCTGCGGTAACATCACCGGTTAAAATTGTTGACCGATGATACGGCGGTGACTGCCGCCGTGCGGCTCGTGCCGCGTAAGCCCAAGCCCACGCGCAAGCTCACGGATATGGGCGCCGGCGATTGTGGGACATGACCTATACCATTCAGGCGGCCACGATGGGGCGCGCCGCCTCGATCTGGCTGTTCAGCAGGTCACGGATGGCACGGCCACGCGGCGTCAGCTGCACCACGCGCAGACGGGCATCCTGGGTCCAGGCCCGACGCTCGACCAGCGCGCCGGCGGCATCGCCCCGCCCCTCTTCCACATCGCGCGACAACTCATCGATGGCCCGGCTGATGGCGCAGGGCGCCTCCCCCATCAGATAGGAGAGTTCCGCCTGGCTGATGCCTTCATTCTCGCAGATGGTCAGCAGGGCTGCCGCCGTGCGGAGTGACATGCGCGGATTGATCTTCAACAGGGCCTGCGTAATGGCCAGCGCCGTGCTGGGATAACGTTGCATGACACAATCCCCCTATCAGGCGACGCTGGCATAGGGACGCAGACGGCCCGTGCGGGTAACCGGCGGACGCGGTGCGGTCCCGGAATTGGCGGCGGTGCGATTGCGCAGTTCGCGCAGGTCCAGCGTACTGTCCGGATAATGGCGCTGGACCTCTTCCAGCAGCTCGATCAGCCGCTTTTGATGCTCGCCCGCCTCGACGAAGTTTTCAGTATGGAATTCGATATTGATGCATGCCTTGAGGCGGAGTTTTCCGTCCTTCATCTTTTCCCCCAACGGATCTGTGCCGTTCCTTGCCCGGTTGTTCGGGCATCCGTGACGGCGACAGAGGAAAGATTGCCGGACTGCATCGAACTGACCATGATGGAAAGATGATCATTGGCTGATTGAAAGCCGATCATCGCCTGACGAAAGCCTGCGATTTATCCTAATTCACTGATTTAGATTACATAATTTGACATCGATCAGACCATCTTTGACACATGATGGAAAGATGATGGGCGCATTTCCGGAATGATCGCGGCGGTGAGATGGATGATGGGGCACGCCCCCACCCCCTTCTCC
>JAEMSB010000502.1 GCA_016463045.1 Niveispirillum sp. | reverse complement strand
ATTGTGGAGATGCATCATCGCCACAAGGTGGATGCGCCCAGCGGCACCGCCCTGGCCCTGGGCCATGCCGCGGCATCCGGGCGTGGCGTCAATCTGGCTGATGTGAAGGATGCCGTGCGTGATGGGCACACAGGCGCCCGCACCATCGGCGATATCGGTTTCGCCACCCTGCGCGGCGGGGATGTGGTGGGCGACCATACCGTCATCTTCGCGACAGAGGCCGAACGGTTGGAACTGTCCCACAAGGCCGGCAGCCGCGCCATCTTCGCCCGAGGTGCCGTCCGCGCCGCCCTCTGGGCTGCCGGCAAGGCGCCGGGGCTTTACTCCATGGATGATGTGCTGGGGCTTTAAGCCTCACCGGCGGCCTTGGCGTTCGGGTCGAGCATCGCCTCCATCCGTGCCAGGGACGCCGTGTTGGCCGTACGGCTTTCCGTCTCCACCTGCCGGTAGAGCGCCACCAGTTCGCGGCCCCAGTCGGTGAGCGCAGTGCCACCGCCGCCGCTGCCCCCCGTCTGTCCCGTCACGGCGGGCTGGGTAAAGGCGCGGTTGATCTGATCGACCAGCAGCCAGGCCCGGCGGTAGGACATGCCCATGGACCGGCCCGCCGCCGCGATGGAGCCGGTATCCGCGATGGCTTCCAGCAGCCGGATCTTGCCGGGGCCGATCTGGCTGCCATTGGCGAAGTCCAGGCGCAGGGTCAGGCGGGTCATGGGCGCAATCCGGGGGCCGTGAAAAGGAAAGGGGCGGCTGTCGCCAGCCGCCCCACACACTTGTGCCGCAAGAGCGGTTTTCGTCAATGCCCAGCGCTGGCCGCCGCCTTGGCCTTGCGGCGCTTTGCGGCGATCAGGTTCAGGCTCTCCACACCGATGGAGAAGGCAATGGCGAAGTAGAGATAGGCCTTCGGGATGTGGAAATGCAGGCCATCGGCGATCAGGGCCACGCCCACCAGGATCAGGAAGGCAAGCGCCAGCATCTTCACCGTCGGGTGATCCTGCACGAATTTCGACGTCGGGCCGGCAGCGAACAGCATGACCGCAACGGCGATGATGACGGCGGTGACCATCACCGGCAGGTCATTGGCCATGCCCACGGCCGTAATGACGCTGTCCAGCGAGAAGACGATATCCAGCACCATGATCTGGGCGATGACCCCACCGAAGGTGGCGACCGCACGGGAGCTTCCCTCCTCCTCGTGCTGACCCTCCATCGTGTGGTGGATTTCCTGTGTGCCCTTGTAAAGCAGGAACAGACCGCCCCCAAGCAGGATCAGATCGCGGGCCGAAATGGCCAGATCAAAGATCGTGAACAAGGGCTCTGTCAGCGACACAATCCAGGCGATGGAGGCCAGAAGGCCCAGCCGCATGATCAGGGCCAGCGCCAGACCCAGTTGCCGCGCCTTGGCGCGCTGCGCCTCCGGCAGGCGGTTCGCCATGATCGAAATGAAGATGATGTTGTCGATGCCCAGCACAATCTCCAGCGCCGTCAAGGTCGCCAGACTGGCCCAGGCACTCGGGTCGTAGATCCACTCAAACATTCTTTCCACCTGCCCCCAGGAAATGATTTGTTAAGGATAGCACCATAGTGGGGCCATTTGCCGCCCTGCAATATGGCAGCAGCGGACCTTGCGGGCGGACGGCTTCAGGCATAGCGTGGCCGCAATCCATGCTCATGAGGGAAAACCAAGCCCATGCGCCGTCTGGCCCGCTCGCTGCTGCTCTCCTCCCTGGTCCTGCTGCCCCTGATCACCCCTGTCAACGCCATGGCGGAAACACTGTTCCGTCGCGGCATCGGGTCAGCCCCCGGCACCATTGATCCGGGCAAGGCCGATCTGCACCCCGAATCCATCGTCATTTACGATCTGTATGAAGGGCTGCTGACACCGGGGCCGGATGGCAAGCCCATCGCGGGGGCCGCCGCCAGTTGGGAGGTCAGCCCCGATGGCAAGACCTACACGTTCAGCCTGCGCCCCGAGGGCCGCTGGTCGGACGGGTCGAAGGTGACGGCCAAGGACTTTGTCTATGCCTGGCGCCGTCTGGCCAGCCCGCAGCAGGCCTCCCCCTATGCCTACTATGTCTGGCCCATCGTGAACGGCAAGGAGGTGACGGCGGGGACAAAGCCGCCGACCGAGTTGGGCGTGGAGGCGGTGGGCGACCTGATGTTCCGCGTGAAGCTGACCGAACCCGCCGCCTATTTCCTGGGTCAGGTGGCGCATCAGTCGATGTCACCGGTGAAGGAGGGCACCACCCCCGGACAGGTGGGCAATGGCGCCTATAAGCTGGCCGAGATGGTGCCGCAGACGCATCTGAAGCTGGTGAAGAACCCGTATTTCCGTGATGCGGCCAATGTGAAGATCGACACCGTTATGCATATCGTGACGGAGAATGTGGATACCGAACTGAAGCGGTATCGCGCCGGTGAGCTGGATGTGACCTACACCCTGCCCGTCACGGCGGTGGATTGGGCGCGCAAGGAGGCGGCAGCCGATTACACGCCCACCCCCACCTATTCCACCTTCTTCCTGGCCCTGAACCTGACGCATGAGCCGTGGAAGTCGGCGCCCAAGCTGCGTCAGGCCCTGTCCATGGCCATCGACCGCGAGATCATCGTGGACAAGGTGCTGAACGGTGACTTGCGCCCGGCCTACAGCTTCACCCCGCCCGGCAAGGTGGCGGGGTATGAGCCGCCGCGCCCCGCCTGGGCAGCCCTGTCGCAGAAGGAACGCGATGAACAGGCGAAGAAGCTGCTGATCGAGGCCGGATACGGGCCGGGGGGCAAACCCCTGCCGCCCGTTGAAATCCTGCTGACCCAGAATGAGAACAACAAGCGCGTGATGGTTGCCGTGGCCGCCATGTGGAAGCAGAAGCTGGGCGTGGAAGTGGTGATGAACAACCAGGAATTCCGTGTCGTCTCCTCCATCGGCAATCAGAAGACTTATAAGGACGCGCTTTATTACGGCTGGATCGGCGATTTCCCCGACCCAATCAATTTCCTGAAACTGCTGCGCAGCGACGTGGCCCAGCAGAACTATCCCGCCTATCAGAACAAGGCGTACGATGCCCTGCTGGACAAGGCCAATGCCAGCCTGGACCCGGCGGAACGCATCACCCTGCTGGGACAGGCCGAAGCGCTTTATCAGGCGGATACGCCCCTGATCCCCATCATGCACAATACCCGCCGCCGTCTAGTCAATCCGCGCGTCACCGGCTGGACCAAGGCGCCGCTGGACCAGAACCCGACCCGGTTCCTGGACATCAAGGGCTGACATTCTCGGGCTGACAGTCACCGGCATCGTCGCCCGCCAGGGCTCGCCTCCGGCTCGACCTGACCTAAGCATTGGAACAATGATGAAAAGCTTCCGCCTTCTGCCGCTGCTGGCCCTGGCCGCCCTGGCGCCCCTGACGCTGTCCCCCGCCGCACAGGCCGAAATGGTCTATCGCCGGGGCACGGGCGCCACGCCCGATACGCTGGACCCCACCAAGTCAGAGACGCAGCCCGCCGCCCGCATCATCTATGACC
>JAEMSB010000501.1 GCA_016463045.1 Niveispirillum sp. | reverse complement strand
ATGCCATTCTGGCCGCCCTGACCGAACGACAAAGAGCATCCCGCCACCAGGATTGACCCATCCGCCCATGCCCCCACCGCCACGCAATCTGCCGCACCTCCGCGTTGAGGGGACCGGCCAGACGGAACGATACACCAACCCCTCGCAGCCAACGACCCGGCGACCGCCCTACCGCGACCGGGAGCAACACGGGGCCGCGTTGGCGGCGGTGATTGCTCAAGCCATCCGGGCCGGGCGGGGAGAAGTGGCGGCGCGGGAGCCGACCATCGCCGATGGGGAGCCGGGCTTTTACCTGTAAGTCACCGTGCCGCGCGGTGAGGGCGAAGCCATCGACAAGCTGAGCAACCGGCCGAAACGTGTGGAAGTGGTGTCCACCAAAGAGACTGGCGATGGTGCCAATTCCTATATAGAGGCTACGGTATTTGTGCCTGCGGAGGCCGAAACCTATTACTTGGACAAGGTCAAAGCCTATCGCGATCCTGCTCAAAACACTCGGACTGGCCGTCCAGCGAACGAGGCGCTTGTTGCCCGCATGGACAATGTCCAGATCGCGACGGTTCAATCCTTGTTCACCGACGCCGCCGCGCTGTTTCCACAATCGGGGCAGCCGGTCTGGTGGGAGGTTTGGCTGCGTCGGGATACACGGGAACGGTTCATGCACGTTGCCGACCGGCTGAACATCCGACGCCGCGAACATTTGGTCAGCTTCCGTGAACGGGATGTAGTGCTGGCCTTGGCCGATGTTGCCACCATGACCCGCCTCATCCGCAACTGCGATGCGGTGGCCGAGCTTCGCCTTGCCAAAGACACTCCCGCAATGTTCCTGGGGCTGGGCGGGGGAGAGCAGGCTGAATGGAGCGACGAACTTCTTTCCAGGATCAATCCACCCGGCATGGCGGCACCGGCGGTCTGCCTGCTGGATAGCGGGGTGACCCAACGTCACCCGCTGATCCAGCCTGTGCTTGATGAAGCAGACATGCACACTGTCGAACCGATATGGGGAAAAGCGGACACCGCCGCGCTTTGGAATGGACATGGCACGGCCATGTCAGGGGTGGCGATCTATGGTGATCTCCAACCCTTGCTGACTGGTAAAGACGCCGTTGACCTCCAGCATCGGCTGGAAAGCGTCAAAATCCTGCCGCCCGATGGGCATAATGATCCAGAGCTGTATGGCGCGATCACCATCGAGGCCGTCGCCAGGGTTGAGTTGCAGGCACCGCACCGGCCAAGGGTGGTCTGCATGGCGATTACCAGCGCGAACCCTGTGCCGGGTAAGCCCTCATCATGGTCAGCCGCCGTTGATCAGCTTTGCTTTGATGAGGAACAGCGGCGGCTGGTGGTGGTGTCAGCGGGGAACATCCGTGATGAGCTGGCCTCTGCCACCTACCTTGATGCCAATGATCTGGCACCGGTCGAGGACCCGGCCCAGGCCTGGAACGCTCTGACGGTCGGGGCCTATACCGACAAGATCAACATCATTGATCCAGATTATCGGGGTTGGCAGCCGATTGGTGCGCCGGGCGATCTCTCGCCCAGTTCCCGCACCTCGGTCACCTGGAGCAGGCAGTGGCCGATAAAGCCTGATGTTGTGTTTGAAGGTGGTAACTTCGCCGGTGATGGGGTGCAGGACCCCGAGCCCATCGACGATCTCCGCCTGCTGACCACCCATTCCAAGCCCAACCTCCGTCTATTGGACACGATTGGGGACACCAGCGGTGCATCTGCACTGGCGGCGAACATGGCGGCCCGAATCATGGCGGCCCGTCCTGGTCTTTGGCCTGAAACCGTGCGCGGCCTGGTCGTCCATTCTGCCGAATGGACACCCGCAATGCAGGCCCGCATGGCAGGCCGGTCGAAGGCTGAATTGCACTCCCTCCTTCGCCGGTACGGCTATGGTGTGCCGGATTTCGACCGGGCGATTCTCAGCGCCAGCAACGATCTGACCCTGCTGATTGAGGATGAACTGAACCCATTCGACAAAGAGCAGGGGTCAAGCACCGCGAAATCGAAGGATATGCGACTGCATCGTTTGCCATGGCCCCGTCGTGAACTGGAGGCACTGGGGGCGACGCCTGTCGAGTTTCGGATCACCCTGTCTTATTTCGTCGAACCAAATCCGGGTGAGCGCGGTTGGACGCGGCGGCATCGTTATGCCTCCCACAATCTGCGCTTCGCGGTTAAGCGGGCGACCGAAACGGTTGACGATTTTCGTCGGCGAATCAATCGGGTCGCCCGCGAGGAAGAGGAGGGTATCTCGGTATCGTCGGGTGCTGGAGACGATAACTGGCGCCTGGGCGGCACGGTCCGTGACCGTGGCTCCCTGCATTCAGATTGGTGGAAGGGTACAGCCGCCGATCTGGCTGGGCGCGATGCGATTGGTATCTACCCTGTCGGTGGTTGGTGGAAAGAAAAGCCCCACCTGGATCGCTGGAGTGCGGCAGCCCGTTATGCGCTGATCGTCACGATCCGTGCCCCCGGTACCAATGTTGATCTCTACACGCCGGTTGCGAACCCAATCTCTATCCCTATTGCAGTCCGGCGATAGAGGCCGAGCGCATTTCGGCTCCCCAAAAACCATTGTTCCAGCCACGGCCTGACAATCATGCAGCAGCAGAACATCTCCATCGGCACCCTGGTTGATATGTACAAGCGCGGGGAGCTGCGGCTGCCGGAAATTCAGCGGCATTATGTCTGGCAAGCGACCAGGGTCCGCGATCTGCTGGACTCGCTCTATCGGGGCTATCCCAGCGGCTCGATCCTGATGTGGGAGACAGATGAGCCCGTGCCGACCCGCGATTTCGCCATCGCGCAGGCAACAACGGCATTTGCCGGACGCAAGCTGCTGCTGGATGGTCAGCAAAGGCTGACCTCCCTGACCGCTGTGCTCGGGGGTGAATCGGTGGCGGTGCGCGGGCGCAAGCGCCCCATCGACATCCTGTTCAATCTCGAACATGCGGACGGCCCGCCGGTGGACGATACCGAGGTCGATAGCGACGACCCATCGCCCTTGCTGCCCGACGACGAATTGTCGGATGACACCGAAGAGGGCGACCCCTCCG
The DNA here is from genome assembly GCA_016463045.1 of Niveispirillum sp. GTDB lineage: Bacteria > Pseudomonadota > Alphaproteobacteria > Azospirillales > Azospirillaceae > Niveispirillum. The sequence goes on along the minus strand of JAEMSB010000501.1, from coordinate 455 downwards.
AACCGGGTATTCAGGAACGATTGAATCGCCGCACCTTTGTGGTGGCCAGTCGCGCCCTGGCTGCCTTGCCGAACTGGGTTTCGGTCGGCGAGGTGTTCCGAACCAGCAATGACGCCGTCATCCTGGAGAAAGCAGGAATCGAGTCGTTCAAGGACCCTCGTTTCCAAAAATATTCCGACCGGCTGAAAAAACTCAGGGCCATCAAGGACTACCAGTACGTCGTACACGTCCTGGAACGGCAGATGAGCTACGAAGAGGTGACCGAAATATTCGTTCGGGTGAACTCGTTAGGCGCCAAACTCCGGTCATCCGATCTTGCCTTGGCCCAAATGACCTCGCGGTGGCCCAATCTTATCAAGGCATTGGAAGAATTTCAGGCCGAGTGCGAACAAAATTGGTTCACCATCGATCTGGGCCAACTGGTTCGGGCGATTGTCGTCTTCGCGACCAAACAA
>JAEMSB010000500.1 GCA_016463045.1 Niveispirillum sp. | reverse complement strand
GCACGTCATAGGCGGCGACCACGCCCTGGACCATGCCGACATTGAAGCGCCAGCCCAGCTCGATGGTGCGGCTGCTCTCCGGTTCCAGGCTGTTGCGGATGGCGTTGAAGCCGTCCTGGCTGGTGGAGAAGGGGCCGCCCGTGTTGGAGCTTTCAAACGTGCGGATATTCTCGGCATAGGAGCCGAAAATCTGATGCTCGTTGGTCAGCTCATAGACGAAACCGGCCTGGGGCAGGAAATTGTCCTTGGCCTTGATGGTGCCGTTCTTCACGGGACCGACCAGGGTCTTGGCAGTGTTTTCCACCTTCACAGCCTTGAACCCCGCTGTCACGGTCAGGGCGTCCATGACCTTCCAGCTGTCCGACAGGTTGAACTGCCGGGTTTCGGTGTCGAAATCATATTCCCACTGCGTGGCCATGGCCCCGCGCTGGAACTGCGTGGAGGAACGGCCCGGGCTGGCGCGGTTCAGGCCGTAGAAGCGGCGGGCATGGGCAAAGTCGTTCTGTTCGAACCAGAAGCCGCCGCTGACCGTATGATCGCCGATTTCCGCCGTCAGCTGGCTTACGGCACCATAGCGCTCAATGCCATATTCGGTGGTGCGGATGGACATCGGCGCGCCACCCGGTGTCACCACATAGGGCGTGAACCACAGGCCCTGGCCGTCATTCTTGTGGGCATAGCCCGTGACATCCAGCTTCACCGCGTCGGTCAGCGGATAGGTGAGGTTCACCGCGCCGATCGTATCCTCACGCAGGCCCGCCGCATCATAATAGGCATCATCCACCGAGGTGATCTTGCCCGGATAGGGGCCGGTGGCCAGCCCGTTATAGATGTCGGCGACGCGCAGGGCCGTGGCCCAATCCTTGGCGAAATTATCCCAGCTGTAGCCCAGGCGGCCGATCATTTCCTTGGACAGGTCCTGATAGTCGTTCTCGGCCCGGTCGGACCAGTTGACCCAGGCACTGATCTCGCCCTCGCCCACGCTCTGCACGACCTTGAAATTCAGCTGGTCCTGGCGCTGGACGCCATTGCCCTTCCACTTGTCGGCATTCTGGCGGGTATAGCTGACATAGGCGCTGGTGCCGGTGGACAGTTCACCCGTTTCCAGGCGCACGAAGCCACGGCCCGTCTTCTCGCTACCAGCGGTGCCGGCGACATAGGCACCGGCTTCCTTGGCCGGACGGCGCGACGTGAACTGCACCGTGCCGCCCAGATTGCTGGTCGATGCGGTTGCCAGCGAGCCGGCCCCCTGTGCCACCGTCACCTGATCGATATTCTCGCTGCTGATGGCGCGGGAGATATGCAGGCCGTTATGGTTGCCATAGGACATGTCGCCCAGCGGCACGCCATCCAGTGTGAAACCCAGCTGGTTCTGGTTGAAGCCACGGATGGTGATGCGGGTCGACCATTCATAGGCGCCGAACGGGTCAGCCGACTGGAAACTGACGCCGGGCAGATTCTCGATGGCCTTCAGCGGGCTGGTGCCCGGCGCTTCCAGGGCGATGGCGGCCTGTGTCACGCCCTGCACCTGCCTTGCCTCGCCACGGCCATAAACGATGATCTCTTCCAGCATCGGGGCGGCTTCGGCCACCTGCGCGGTCTGCGCAAAGGCGGGAGAGAAGGCGAACAGGGTGGCGAGCGCCGTGCCTGTGATCAGCTGACGATGGTTCATTATGGGCATCCCTTTGATCGCCGACATGATTGCTGCGGCGCACAATGGGCGGATAGCATTGTTATATTTCAATGATTTGACGTGTTTCCGTCGAAACCATGATGGTTCTGTTGCATGGTTGCGTTAACGGCTTGCGCTACACACCCCTTCCCTCACGGAAGGTGGGCAGGTGCAAATCCCCGCCGCCACCGCAGATGTCCCCGCCGCAAACCGCCATTGCCGGCCTGCCAGCTTTGCGACTAGAAAGGCCATCATCCTTGGTTTTGTCAGGTTTACGGGCGGAGAGTTCCATGCAGCCGATGTGGCGTGTCGCGTTTGAGGTGCCGGAGGCGCTGGTCCCTGTTTTCGCCGACATGGTGGAACCGCATGTGGACGCCGTCTCCACCTTTGAGTTGCAGGAGGGCGGCCAGTGGCTGATCGAATGCACCTCCTATAACGAGCCCGACACCAACCGCATCGGCCTGAAACTGGCGGTGCTGGCCGCCGCCCATGGCATCAATGAGCCGGAACTGACCAAGGAGCCGCTGGCCCCCATCGATTGGGTGACCCAGACCTATCTGTCCTTCCCGCCTATTGAGGCCGGGCGCTTCTTCATCCATGGCAGCCATCACAAGAAGCCGGTGCCTAAGGGCAAGATGGGCCTGCAGATCGAAGCGGCCATGGCCTTCGGTTCGGGTGAGCATGCGACGACGCAGGGCTGCCTGCGCGCCATTTCCGAACTGGCATCGCGCGGGCGCGGCAGTTTCCGCAGCGCCCTGGACATGGGGTGCGGTTCCGGTATCCTGGCCTTCGCCATCGCCAAGCTGGCGCATAAGCCGGTGATCGGCGTGGATATCGACGAGCTGTCGATTGAGATCGCGACGGAGAATGCCCAGCTGAACCGCGTGCACAAGCTGGTGAAGCTTTACGCCGCCAATGGCTATGCCGCCGAGGCGGTGCGCCGTCATGGCAAGTTCGACCTGATCGTCGCCAATATCCTGGCTCGCCCGTTGGCCAAAATGTCGCCGGACCTGAACCGCTTTCTGTCGCCGGGCGGCACCGCCATCCTGTCGGGCCTGCTGCACCGTCAAGAACCGCTGGTGATCAATGCCCACCGCGCGCAGGGCCTGCGTCTGGTCAAGCGCTTCCGTCTGGGTGACTGGTCCACCCTGGTCCTGAAGAAGGGCTGAAGCGCCGGTGGCCGGCGGCACGGTTCTGCTCTACGCCGTCGCCGCCATCGCGGAAATCGCCGGCTGCTTTGCCTTCTGGGCCTGGGCGCGCGATGGGCGGTCAGCCCTGTGGCTGGTCCCTGGTATGGCCAGCTTGGCCTTGTTCGCCTGGGTCCTGACGCGGGTGCCCGCCGATGCGGCGGGCCGGGCGTTCGCCGCCTATGGCGGGGTCTATATCGCAGCTTCGCTTGCTTGGATGTGGCTGGTGGAGGGGCAGCGGCCAGACCGCTGGGACCTGACCGGTGCCGCCCTCTGCCTGATCGGGGCTGCTACCATCCTGTGGGCGCCCCGGGGGGCGTAGCCCCAAGCCGCCCGGCCACGGAGGGGCCAACAAATCCCTCTTACCGCCGCCGGCGCGGCGGTTTCGGCATATCCATGCCGCCCGGCTCCGCTTCTGCCCGTTCCCGCCGCCGCTCGGGTCGACCCCGGCGCGATGCCCCCGTTCCCGACCCGCGCCCGCCCGGCATCTCCGTCCCGTCCTGGTTCAGCAGGCGGAAGACCATGGAACCGGTGATAGCATCGGCCTCAATCAACCGGATTTTCACCCGTTCACCCAGCTTGAACACACGGCGGTGACGGCGGCCCAGCAGGCAGTGATGCACCTCGTCATGATCATAGAAATCGTCGGGCAGGGTGGAAA
>JAEMSB010000499.1 GCA_016463045.1 Niveispirillum sp. | reverse complement strand
GGTCAGGGGCTTTCCCGTGCCCCCGACCGGCCCCAGCCGGTTAGTTCTTGGCCTTGGCGGCCACCACTTCGATTTCCACCAGCATGCCCGGCGTCACCAGGCTGGAAATCTGCACTGTGGAGCGGGCCGGTTTGTTGGGCTGCTCCGGCGTGCCGAAGAACTTGGTATAGCCGGCCATCATGCCGGCGAAATCCATCTTGCCCTCCTTGGCCGGGTCGCCGACTAGGTAGACATGCATCAACACGACATCGCCCATGGTCAGACCCTGGGCCTTCAGCGTTTCCTGGATGCGGGTCAGGACATTGACCGTCTGCGTCTCTGTATCGCCGAACACATCCACGCTGCCGGCAGGGGCATCCTTGTTCACAGCCGGCGGCACCGTGCCGGACAGGAAGAACAGATCGGACCCGGCCGGCACCTGCACCGCCGAGGCAATAGGGAAGTTCGGCACATCCGTGCGCTTGATCTCGCGGGCCTCTTCCTTGGCGCAACCCGACAAGGCCGCCGCGAGGACCAGGAGACTACCCAACCGCTTCAACATTCTTCCTCCGTTATGGATGGGCCGGGACCGCGTGTCAGCCACGGGCCGGCAAGGACAGGGGATGAACCAACCAGACCTTGCGGCCTTCATCCCAGGAGACGCCGGACAGAAGCTCCGGCGTGTGAAGGCTGGCCGTCGGTTGCCGGACCTGACGGTCCGCCGCCCGCCCCTTGGCAGCGACAAGGGCCGGCGGGGCCTTGACCACCCTGACGACGTTCCTGACGGCGACCCTTACGGCATGTTTGGCCATGTCCACCTTCGCGTCTATCGGCGGGGAAGCGGCACCCATCGGGCCCTTGGCAATGCCGCGATCCGCATCCCCCTGATACGAAACAGGGTTTCAGCAACAACCGTGCCACGGCTGTGCATGTGCGAAATCAAGGATGCCGCTGGGGAAGCCACCAAGACGACTGCTCAACAAAGGGGCAGCCTGCCATCAAAGAAGAAGTTCTGGTGATTTTTGAGGCAGGCAAGAATTGAAAAAGGGCAGTTTGGTTAATTTTTCCTTAATTAACGCAAGAACAGTGCCGATCTTCGCGGCAAAGTTTGGTTGAAACCCCTATCCGGCCTCGATTGCTTATGAATTGTGCAAATTGTCATCCATCCCCGCGTTCGGCCATCATCAGGGCCGGCTGGCTCTGTGCCCGGCGCCAGGTGCGGCGGCCCGGCACTTCCTGCGCCACGAAGACATAGCCCTCGGCGGCCAGTTGTTCGGGCCGCATCGGTTGATGGTGGCGATCATCCAGATAGATCTCCTCCACCCCCTGTTCCGCCTGACGCCGGACGGACAGGATCAGATGATGACCGCCATTGCCGGGCAGGCGCACGATGGTGGCGCGCAGGGCGGCCCGCGGGAACCCCCGGCGCAGCAGCCGGGAAATGCTGGTCATGACTACATCATCGCAATCCCCGGCCATACCGCGCCCCGGCGTGCCCAGAATCTCCCATCGGTCCTGCTTGTCCTCCCGATAGATCAGGTCATCCACCACCTGCCGGTGGACCAGCACGGCCATGCCCAACGTGGCGCGACCGGCATCGACCCGGTCCATCCCGACGGGCGTGCCCACCTTGCCGCCCAGACCCACGGCGCAGCCGGGGTCACGGTCACCATAGGTCTGGCAATAGCTGCGGTACTGGGCCAGCGGCTCCATCTCCCCGTCCCAGGCCAGGGCAAGGGCAGGCGCATTGGCCGTCAGGACCGTGGCCAGCAGCAGGGCCAGCGCCAGGAAGGGCGACAGGCGGCGCAACCGGTCAAGGGTTATAGATCGAAGTATATAGATACTATCTTGCCGATAGTTAAATATTAATATTTTAGTAACCAATATCAGAATGGCGATACGCCGTATCAGTGAATAATAATGCTCAATATTGCGCTGCAAAATTTCCGTCTTTGCATCGCAATATAATGGATTTGATGTCCCATACAGGGCAATGACCGTCATGGCCGTTCGCTTATCTGCGTTTCCTCTGGGCCATCACTGTATGTCAGCAAGAATTATTCGCCACCCGAAAATTGCCATGACGACAAGAAAAGACGCGCCTTTCCTGTTCCGGCAGCAGGGGCGGCCGGGCGGGGAAGGCGCGTCAAGTGGGTAGGTATGGGTGTGAGATGACGGGGCAGGTCGGGTCGGACTATCCCTTGCTGCCCCCTGCAAGACCGGCGGCGGACATCCGCCGGGTAATCACACCATCGGTCAGAAATCCTGACCGATGGTGTCCGCGCCGACTGGCGCGGCGGCGGCACATGCCGCCGAAGCCTTTAGTTTCGAGCTATCGGAACTAAAGGCAATCAGAATCAGGCGCGACTGCGCCAACCTGGCGCTTCCGCGTCCAGGATCCTTTCAAGCTGGAGGACCCGATCCTCCAGCCGTGCGGCCCGATCCGACAGTTCGGCAGCCGCCCCTTCCGACAGGCCCCCGACACGCATGGCCCGCATCTGGGTCAGATGCTTCATGACGATGGCCACGATGGGGATCATCAGGGCCATGACGGGAACGATATAGGGTGAGTTGAACATCGTGCGTCGCCTTGGCTACCGGATCAAGGGGAGGGGCGTTCCAGGTCGCGGAACTGCCGGTTCAAACCGAATTCAGGGCTGGTGACATAGCGTTCGATGCCGGCCACCCGCCGGTCGATATCGTCCAGCGCCCGAAAGCGCCGGCGCAGGTCGACCTCGCTCTGCGCCACCTCGATATCGATCTGGTGCCACCGCCGCACACCCCGGGCGATCAGCACCAGAATGGGGATGGAAAGCGCCAGCACGGGGATCATGTAAGGGCTCATGGCTTCACCTGATGCGGGAGAAGAAGCGGCGGGGCGCCTTACTTCTTCTCCAGGTCGCGGAACTGCCGGTGCAGGTCATATTCGCGGGATGCCACGAACCCTTCCAGCTTGGCAAGGTCACGGTCCAGGTCGCGGAACTTACCGCGCAGACCAGACAGGGTCTGGTCGGGCTTGGTGGCGACGGAGCGCATGAACACTTCCTCCTCCCGGCTCTCATAGAGGCCCGAGGGCCGTTCCTTCAGCAGCCACCACAGGATCGGATAGCCGAACAGAAAGACCGGCGGGAAGAAGAAGAAGCCGATGATGAAACCCAGACGGATGATCCAGGCATCGACATTGGCATATTCAGCGATACCGCCGCAGACGCCGGCAATCTTGCTGTCGGTGCGGCTGCGCCATAGCCGGTACGGTCGGGAAGGATAATGGTCGCCCATGCTGTCCTCCGCATACTGTCCGTGGTGGTCTTGGGCGCGGCCGGGATCGGATGATGACGGGGCCGGGCCCCAATCCTCACGCTGCCGCTGCTTGCGCTTGGACCCGCCGAACGTGTCGGGCCCCAGGCCGAAATAATCCGCCCAGCTCTGTTCCGGGCGCTTGCCGAAATATTCCTGTTCCCAGTTCCGGTTGTGGCCGGAACCACGCCCCGACCGCGACCGATACGGGTCGCGGCCAGGGAAGGGCGGCGGGGTGCCGGCGTTTGGGGCTGGCAGGAGCGG
>JAEMSB010000498.1 GCA_016463045.1 Niveispirillum sp. | reverse complement strand
CGGCGCCCGCTGCACCATCCTGCTGCTACGTGAAGATGGGGTTCATATCACGGTGGCCGCCGCCCCCAGCTTTCCCGCGCGTATGCGGGAGGTTTATGAAGGGGTCGCCATCGGCCCGGAGGTGGGGTCCTGCGGGTCGGCGCTGTATCGCCGGGCACCGGTCATCGTCACCGACGTCGCCCATGATCCGCGCTGGCACCTGTACAAGGATGTGGTCCTGGCGGAGGGGCTGCAATCCTGCTGGTCGTTGCCCATCCTGTCAGGCGATGGCGAACCGCTGGGCGCCTTCGCTATCTATGGCGAGGCCGCGCGCGAGCCGCATGACTGGGAGATGGAGCGGGCCCGTCGCGCGGTCCAGCTGGCAGCATTGGCCATCACCAGCCGGCGGGCCGCCGAACAGCTTGAACATGCCAAGGCGCAGGCCGAACTGGGCAGCCGCACCAAATCCGAATTCCTGGCCAATATGAGCCATGAGTTGCGCACGCCCTTGAACGCCATCATCGGCTTTGCCGAAGTGCTGGAAAGCGAGATGAAGACCAATGACAAGAACGGCCAGAATGCCAGTTCCGTCGCCTATGCCGGCGACATCATTGCGTCGGGCCGCCACCTGCTGAACCTGATCAACGACATCCTGGACGTATCCAAGATGGAGGCGGGCCGGGTGGAACTGCGCGAGCGTATCTGCGGCATGGAGGAACTGGTGCGCGGGTGTGAGCGCATCGTGCGCGCCCGCGCCATGGAACGCCGCCTGAACCTGGTGGTGGAGGTGGCGGACGGTATGCCGCCCATCCTGGTCGATGATGTAAAGTTCAAGCAGATCATTCTGAATCTGATGTCGAACGCCGTGAAATTCACCTCGCCCGGCGGTACCGTGAAGCTGACGGCCAGCGTTGATCCCTCACGCGGGGTGGCCGTGGCGGTCAGCGATACCGGTATCGGCATCAAACCGGAGGACCTGTCCAAGGTCTTCGTGCCCTTCCATCAGGTCGATAATGTTTATGCCCGTTCCAACCCCGGTACGGGCCTGGGACTGACCCTGTCCAAGGGTCTGGCCGAACTGCATGGTGGGCGGCTGTCCATCGAAAGCGTGTTCGGAGAGGGAACGGTGGTCACCCTGACCCTGCCGCCGTCGCGTATCGTCTGGACCGAAAGTGCGGGCCTCCCCTTCCCCCTGCCGATGCGGTAACCATCCCGTGCCGCTTGACGGGCCGATCCGCTTCCACCCTACTGGCGGCACGCGTGCTTTATCCGACAGGAGAACAGGATGATCGATCATCACCGCGCCTTGATCTATGCCATGGTCCTGGCCTCGGCCTCGGACGGCGACATGACCGACGCGGAAATGCATGCCATGGGCGAGAATATCCGCTTCCTGCCGGTCTTTGCCGATTTTGACACGCACAAGCTGCCGCAGGTGGCGCAGGAATGTACTGACATCCTGGGCGATCCCGACGGGCTGGACGCCGCCATCGCCATGATCAAGCGCTCGCTGCCCAAATCACTGCGGGAAACCGCCTATATGCTAGCCTGCGAGGTCGTGGCCGCCGACCGCACCGCCAGCCAGGAGGAGTTGCGCCTGCTAGAGATGTTACGCCACGGGCTGGACGTGGACCGACTGACTGCCGCTGCTCTGGAACGCGGTGCCCGCGCCCGTTACACGGTCGCCTGAGGCCATGGACGCAAAAAGCCTGCGCCCCCCCGCCATCGCAGGCTGGTGCCTGTATGACTGGGCCATGTCGGCCTTCAACACCGTCATCGGCACCTTCGTCTTTTCGGTCTATTTCACCAAGGGCGTGGCCGCGAACCCCGATGAGGGTTCGGCCGACTGGGCCTTCATGCTGGGCCTGTCAGGACTGGTCATCGCCCTGCTCTCCCCCATTCTGGGGGCTATCGCCGACCGGGGCGGGCGGATCAAGCCCTGGCTGGCCGTCTGTACCGCCATAGCCGTGGGAGGATCCGCTCTGCTCTGGCTGATCCGGCCAGATCCTGCCTATGCCCTGCCAGCTCTGCTGCTGGTGGGCATCGCCAGCACGGCGTTCGAACTGTCGAACGTGTTCTACAACGCCCTGTTGCCCGTCATCACACCGCGCAGCCATCTGGGCCGCGTGTCCGGCTGGGGCTGGGGTGTCGGCTATCTGGGCGGGCTGGTCTGTCTGGTGCTGTGCCTGGTCCTGCTGCTGCAAGCCGACCCGCCTTTGTTCGGCCTGATCAGCAAGGAAGGGGCGGAGCCGGTGCGTGCCACCTCCGTCCTGGTCGCTGTCTGGTACGGGTTGTTCGCCCTGCCTTTGTTCCTGCTGGTGCCCGACCGGGTGCCGGAAGCCGGCATGACGGCGCTGCGGGCGGTCCGCGAAGGCTGGTCCAGCCTGCTGACCACTATCCGCGCCATGCCGCAGCATGCCAACACGCTGCGCTTCCTGATCGCCAGCGCCCTGTGGCGTGACGGGATCAACACCATCACGGCCTTTGGCGGCATCTATGCCGGTATCGTCTTCGGCATGGTGGAGGCGCAGTTGATCCTGTTCGCCATCGCCCTGAACGTGGCTGCCGGCCTGGGCGCCATCGGTTTCGCCTGGGCCGATGACCGGATCGGGGCCAAGCCGACCCTGATCATCAGTCTGATCGGCCTGATCCTGACGGGCACCTCCATGGTGCTGATCGGTACCGGCGCCTGGGCCTGGGCGCCGCCCTTGTCCCTGCCGCTGGATTTCACCCCGGATCAGCAATGGCTGCTGCTGCTGGGCATGGGGCTGGGCGTATTTTTCGGCCCGGCGCAGGCCGCCGCCCGCTCCATGATGGCCCGCATCTCCCCGCCGGGGCTGGAAACGGAGTTCTTCGGCATCTATGCCCTGACGGGCCGTGCCGTGGGGGTGCTGGGTCCGCTGGCCTATGGCGTGGCCGTCACCGCCATGGGCTCACAGCGCGCGGGCATGGCGACGGTGATCGTCCTGTTCCTGCTGGGTCTGGGCTTGCTGCTGACGGTGAAGGAGCGGCGGTAACCCCCGCTTACTTCACAACATAGGGCTTGCCGGCGATGTCATACATCACGGCACCCTGCGGCACCGAATTCAGGTTCACGCTACGCCGTCCGCCCAGGCCCGGCTCCCCATTGTAATGCCAGAGATCCTCGCTGTTCACATAGTAAACGGCGCTGGTGCGGAAGGTGTAATAGCCTTCGCGCGCCACCGACACCGTCAGGACCATCTCAGTGTCGGTTTCCATGGGCTTGGACTTCAGAGCCTCCAGCCCGACAGCAGCAACACCCGCAGAGATGCCCCAGGGGAACTTGGCCAGATCACCGCCCGACAGGTGCGACGCCAGCCCCACCCCCGCCGCCAACAGCGTCAAGGGACCGGGGAACGGATCCGCCGCCATGCGCGGGCCGCTGCTTTTCACGGTCAGCACATCAATCCCCACCGCCACCACATCGGGCCGTGCATCGACGGAGACCAGATGCCCCTGCTGGACCAGCCGGGTCGTCACCGCCGACAGGAAGGCATCGGCAAATAAGGTATCGTCGCGGCGCATCATATAGACCTGCACC
>JAEMSB010000497.1 GCA_016463045.1 Niveispirillum sp. | reverse complement strand
CCTTCGCCGGTGCAAGCCCCACCAAAAAGAAAGGGGGCAGCCGGCCAATTCGGACTGGGGGCACATGGACGCGTCAGCGCTGGGGACGTTTCTCCAATACCTCATCAATGGCCTTGCGTTGGGGGCCATTTATGGGTTGATCGCCATCGGATACACGATGGTGTACGGCATCATCCGCATGATCAATTTCGCCCATGGCGAGATTTATATGATCGGCGCCTTTGTGGCGGTAACCACTTTCTCCATCCTGGCGGCGGCCGGGGTGACGTCGGTGCCGCTGGCGCTGCTGCTGGTGCTGGTCATGGCAATCGCCTTTACCGCCGCCTATGGCTGGACGGTGGAACGGGTGGCCTATCGGCCCCTACGCGGCGCACCGAAACTGGCGCCGCTGATCAGCGCCATCGGCATGTCGATCCTGCTTCAGAACTACGTCATGCAGACGCAGGGTGCGCGGCCAAAGCCGCTGGCGCCCGTCATGAATGGCGGCGTGACGCTGTGGCAGGGCGACGGGTTCGCGGTCAACGTCTCCTACATTCAGCTGTTCATCATCCTGCTGACCGTGGCCCTGATGCTGGGCTTCACGCAGATGATCAATCGCACCGCCCTTGGCCGGGCGCAGCGCGCCTGCGAGCAGGACCGCACCATGGCGGGCCTGCTGGGCATCAATGTCGACCGCACCATCAGCCTGACCTTCGTCATGGGTGCCGCACTGGCCGCCGTCGCTGGGGTGCTGGTCACCATGTATTACGGGGTGATCGACTTCTATATCGGCTTCCTGGCGGGCATGAAGGCCTTCACCGCCGCCGTGCTAGGCGGCATCGGCAGCCTGCCGGGTGCCATGCTGGGCGGGTTGCTGATCGGCCTGATCGAGGCGTTTTTCACCGGCTATGTGTCTGGTGCCTATAAGGATGTCGCCTCCTTCTCCGTGCTGATCCTGGTGCTGGTCTTCCGGCCCACGGGCCTGCTGGGCCGCCCCGATATCGAGAAGGTGTGAGCCATGGCCACCCCGATCCAAAACCATCTGAAGGCCAGCATCGTCGCCGGCCTTGTCGCCATGGTCCTGGCCGTGCCCTTCATCGGGCTCTACACCGTCTCCACCGATCAGGGGCTGGTGGTGGAGACCCGCTGGCCCTGGGTCCTCTGGTCCGGCCTGATCGTGCTGGGCGGCAGTCTTGCGATGGCGCTGGTGCGCGACGTACTGGCCGCGCGGCGTGCCGCCAAACCGAAACTGGCCGCCGGGACAAAGCCCAAGCGTGACGACGCCCTGACGGCCAAACTGTCCAAGGGTTTTGCCTTCGGCATCACCCTGTTTGCCATCACCCTGCCCTTCATGCCCTTTTCCGACCGCTACATCATGGATGTCGGCACCACCGTGCTGATCTATGTGCTGCTGGGCATGGGCCTGAATGTGACCGTGGGTCTGGCGGGCTTGCTGGACCTGGGCTTTGTCGCCTTCTACGCCATCGGCGCCTACAGCTTCGCCATCCTGTCCACGACGCTCGGCTGGGGCTTCTGGATCTGTCTGCCGCTGTCGGGTTTGATCGCGGCCCTGTTCGGGGTGCTGCTGTCCCTGCCCATCCTGCGCCTGCGCGGCGACTATCTGGCCATCGTCACCCTGGGCTTTGGTGAGATCACGCGCATCGTGATCCTGAACTGGCAGAGCTTTACGGGTGGCCCCGCCGGCATTTCCGGCATTCCGCGCCCCAGCCTGTTCGGCATGTCCTTCGACAAGCGCCCGCCGGAAGGTTTGACCTCCTTCCATCAGTTGACGGGGATCGATTTCTCCGGCGAACACCGGCTGATCTTCCTTTATTTCATCGCCCTGACGCTGGTGCTGGCGGCCGCCTGGGTGATCAGGCGGCTGCGCGCCCTGCCCGTGGGCCGGGCGTGGGAGGCGTTGCGTGAGGATGAAATCGCCTGTCGCTCCCTGGGTATCAACCCCACCGCGTCCAAGGTTTCGGCCTATGCAGTAGGCGGCATGCTGGGTGGCTTTGCCGGCTGCTTCTTCGCGGCGCGCCAGGGCTTCGTGTCACCGGAAAGCTTCACCTTCATGGAAAGCGCCCTGATCCTGGCCATTGTGGTGCTGGGCGGATTGGGCAGCCAGATCGGCGTGGTCATCGCGGCCCTGTTCATTGTGCTGCTGCCAGAAGTGGGCCGTGAGTTCGCCGATTTCCGCATGATCGTGTTCGGCATTGCCATGATCGCCATCATGGTCTGGCGGCCCGGCGGGTTGCTGTCACAGCGCGTGCCCACCATCCGCCTGTCCAGCCAGAAGGGAGACGCGGCATGAACGCGCCTTTGCTGTCCGTCACGGGCCTGACCATGCGTTTCGGCGGTCTGGTGGCCGTCGATGGCGTCAACCTGACGGCTGAAACCAACAAGATCACGGCCCTGATCGGCCCCAACGGGGCGGGCAAGACCACGATCTTCAACTGCCTGACCGGCTTTTATAAGCCGACATCGGGTGAACTGACCCTGAACCGCCCGGACCATGCGCCGGTATCGCTGCAAACCCTGCCGGGTTATCAGGTCTCGCGCCACGGCGTGGTCCGCACCTTTCAGAATATCCGCCTGTTCCCGCGCATGACTGTGCTGGAAAACCTGCTGGTGGCCCAGCATGTGGGGCTGATGAAAAAGGCGGCGTTCGGTGTGGCCGGCCTGATCGGCCTGAAGGGCTGGCGTGCGGCGGAAAAGGAAGCCATCGACCGCGCCCGTTTCTGGATCGAACGCCTGGACCTGACATCGGTAGCGGATGAAGAGGCGGGTAACCTTTCCTATGGCGTTCAGCGCCGGGTGGAAATCGCCCGCGCCATGAACACCAATCCGCTGTTGCTCTGCCTGGATGAACCCGCCGCCGGCCTGAACCCCAAGGAAACGGGCGTGCTGGGGGAGCTGCTCCAGGGCATCCGCGAACAGTTCGGGATCGGCATCCTGCTGATCGAACATGACATGGGTCTGGTCATGGGCATCTCCGACCGCATCCATGTGGTCGAATATGGCCGCAAGATCGCCGAGGGCACGCCAGAGCAGATCCGCAGCGATGAGCGCGTGATCAAGGCCTATCTGGGCGAGCCGGATGAAGAGGAACTGCCCGCCATCGTCGCCGAGGACGTGGCCGGACAGGAAGGAGGCCGGGCATGAGCCTGCTGCAACTGACGGGGGTCCGCACCAATTACGGCCCCATCGAGGCGCTGCGCGGCGTCGATGTGCATGTCAATCAGGGGGAGATCGTCACCCTGATCGGGGCCAATGGGGCTGGCAAATCCACCCTGCTGATGACCATCTGTGGTCAGCCGAAACCGGCATCGGGCAGCATCATCTTCGATGGCCAGATCATCAATGATCTACCCCCGCATGAGACGGCAAAACTGGGCATCGCGCAGGTGCCGGAGGGGCGGCGCATATTCCCGCGCATGACGGTGTTCGAGAACCTGCAACTGGGCGCCACCCTGGGCGATCCGGCGCATTTCGATGAAGACGCCGCCTATTGCCTGGACCTGTTCCCCATCCTGGCCAAGCGCCGGGACCAGCGGGCGGGAACATTG
>JAEMSB010000064.1 GCA_016463045.1 Niveispirillum sp. | reverse complement strand
AACTGGTCATGCACCGCACCAGCCGGTCGAAGGCCGGTTGATGGGCCACACTGCCGCGCTTGACCCGCGCCACCCAGGCGGCAAAGCCCTTGGGTTCCGGTGCGGCGTCCGGCCCCGACATGCCGCTGTCACGCGTGAACAGGGCGGCCTTGTGCCATTGCGTCAGCCATCGCAGATGTTCATCCACCACGCCGGACAGGCCGGCGACGATGGCGGACGCGCTGCTGCCGCTGGCCGGCGGGTTCATTCACTGTCCCCCGGCTGCCACACCCATTTGCGCCGTGCCTCGGCCAGGGTGCCGGTGATGATGGCGGCGCGGATATCGCGCATCAGGCGGTTCATGGTGTGGACATTGTGCATTGTCAGCAACTGCATGCCCAGCATCTCCTCCGCCTTCAGCAGATGGTGGATATAGCCACGGCTGGCCGTGCGACAGGCATAACAGCCGCATTCGGGGTCGATGGGGCTGTCATCATCCTTGAACCGGGCATTGCGCATGTTCAGACGCTCGCCCTTCACGCCGGGCGCCAGGGCCCAGCCATGGCGGGCGATTCGCGTCGGGCTGACACAGTCGAACGTGTCGATGCCCAGCGCCACGCCCTCGAAAATATCGACAATGCCGCCAATGCCCAAAAGATGGACAGGCCTTGTGGGATGCACATGCGCCATGGCCATGCCCACCACCTCATGCATCTGTTCGCGCGTGGCGCCCAGGCAGCCGCCGACGGCGGTGGCGAAGAAGTCCTGGTTCGCCACGATCTCCGCACTCTCCTTGCGCAGGTCGGGATAAACCCCGCCCTGGACAATGCCATACATGGCCTGCGGCATGCCGTTAGCCGAGATGCCGCCAAATTCCTTGAACGCCGTCAGCGACCGGTCGCCCCAGCGGTGCGACATCTTCATCGACCGGGCCGTATATTTGCGGTCCACATGGAACGGCGTGCATTCATCCAGCTGCACGACGAAATCGGGCCCCAGCTTGCGCTGAATGTCGATGCTCTTCTCCGGCGTCAGGAACAGCTTTTCCCCGTTGGTGTAGGACCGGAATGTCGCCCCCTCCTCGGTGATCTTCAACAGGGTCTTCTCGCGCGTCGTGGTGCGCCGCCCCTTCACCTCATCCGCCACCGACCCATGGCCCATGGCAAAGATCTGGTACCCGCCGCTGTCGGTCAGCATCGGCCCATGCCAGTTCATCATCTTATGCAGGCCGCCCAGCTTGGCCACCAGATCGGCCCCCGGCTGGATCATCAGATGATAGGTATTGGCCAGGATGATGTCGGTCTTCTCGTCGCGCATCTGCTCCGTCGTCAGCCCCTTGATGGCCGCCTTGGTGCCGCAGAAGATGAAATTCGGCGTCTGGATGGCGCCATGCGGGGTGGACAAGGTCCCGATCCGGGCCTTGCTGCCCGCCGGATCGCGGTGGGTGATGTCGAAGGAAAAACCGGGGTAGGAGATGGCCATGGTGTGAATGCAGACTTTCAGGGAATGGGGTGCTCAGGCGCACAGCGCCGCTCGCCTACCGGTATTGGCGAAAACGGCGCTTTTGTACAGAAGCGGTGCGGAATGGCAGGGCGGATTAGGGTGGGGTGGTAAGGTAACCAGCGAGTTCCTGCTGCATCATGTAAAGCCAATGACCGGCTTGGCTTTCCGGATAGGCATTAGCCTGGGGTTCAATCAGATTAATGGCTCGCTCGACCAAGCGGATGGCTTCGACACGGTCGCCGCCTTTAAAGGTCAGCTGTGCAAGAATCGCCAGAGTACCGGCGAAGTCGGAGCAGAAGCGACCGGGATTCTCGGCGGTCAGCGTCTCATAAATCGTGACAGCCTGGCTGATGGCGTCCAGCGCGCCATCAACCTTGCCCCTATGATAGAGGTGGTTAGACAAGTTGCTCAGGCTTCGTGCCAAGTCGGGGTTGAAACGACCGGGGTTTTCCTTCGCAAGCATCCGGTAAATTGCAGCAGTCCTTCGAATAGCGTCCAGGGCTCCGTTTCTGTCGCCGGTCTCAGACAGCTGGACGGAAAGATTGTTTAAACTGCTAGCCAAGTCGGAATTGAAACGCGCAGGGTTCTCTGCGGCCAGCCTCTCTCTGATTGCTACCGCCTTTCGAATAACGTTCAGCGACCCATGCACGTCGCCTGAATGGGCTAGATCGACAGACAGGTTGTTCAGAGCGGACGCCAAGTTTGGATTGAAGCGACCGGGTTTCTTCGCAGCCAAGGTCTCAATGATCCCGACGGACCTGATACTCGCGTTGAGCGCTCTTTGCTGGTCGCCTACATGGAATAGGTGATTTGACAGGTTGTTTAGGCTCGCTGCCAACTGCTGATTGAAGCGATCGGGTTCTTCGGCTGCCAGCGTCTCATAAACTTTGACGGCATCAGTGATCGCATCAAGCGCCCCCTCCGCGTCGCCTGTATCCGATAGGCGGTTCGAATAGCTATTCAGGCAATTTGCCAATTCCGTATTGAAACGACCTGGGTCTTCAGCAGCCAGCACCTTATGGATGGTGACAGCCCGGCGGATGGCGTCCAGCGCTCCTTTCGTGTCGCCAGCATCGGACAGGCGGAGGGACAGGTTGTTCAGGCTCATTGCTAAATCAGGATTGAAGCGCCCGGGGTTTCCGATGGCCAGCGTTTCTCTGATTGCGACGGCCTTGATGATTGTCTCCAGGGCCCCCTTCGCGTCGCCGGCATCGAACAGGTCGGCAGAAAGGTTGTTGAGTAACCGTGAACGGTAATCATCGTCCAAACTGGCATCGCCCAACAGAATTTGGCCTACCATCACGGCCAAAGCTGCAAGGCGGTGGGACCGGTCCATGCTGTACGCAAGGTCTCGAAGGGCCTGTGCCCTGTCGGGCTTGAATGCCACCATCGCCGTCAGCAACCAGCTGATCCGACTTTCTGACAGGAGTTGCAGTGTGCCCTCCGCATCATGGCACACCTGTTCGAGGCGAGGGATCAGGCCCATCGGGTTATCGACAATGGTCTGCCAAATCCAATCCGGGGCCATATCCGCCCGTTCCGACAGGACCAGGGTGGCAAAGGCCGCCCCTGGCAGGTCGGGTTCCAGGGCGACCAGAACATTGTCCCGGATACGACCGTCGCAGGCATTGCGCAGCCGGTCACACAGGTCCGGCCCCGCCGGAACCCCCAACATCTGGCCCAATTCATTCAGCTTGGCCGACTCTAGCCCCCCGCGCAGGGTGGCAAGCGCCAACAGGCGGGGTAGAATATTGGGTTCCCAGCCCAATCCAACGCTTTCATTTTCTGCCCGTGTCCGTTCACGGCGGACCAGGGCTGTCACGGCCTCCGGCCCGCCCAATGTAAGTCCCGCCTCCGGATGCAGGCAGAAATGTAGGGCGACAGCCGCCAAGAATAACGGCTGCTGATAGGCCCTGTTACTGGACAGCCATTTATCCGGCTCCCCGGCGGGAAGCGGCGGCGGGGTCTGCTTCAACGCCTTGGCAACACCGTTCAGGATGGTGACGAACTGTGCGGCGGGGGTGTTGGATCGACCCAGATGGATGGCGTCTGTCTGGAACAGCCCCTCCGCCCTCGCCCGTTCGATCACGGGGTCCCATTCCTGGCTATCGCGTCGGGACAGCAGCAACAGGCGGACGCGGATATCTTCCTGCACCGCATAATCGCGCAGCGACTCCAGCAGCCGTTCAACCAGCGGCATCCGGCCTTCGGGATAATCAATGACGATCAACAAGCCGCCCTTGTAGGCTGGCTTGGCAACGGTCTGTCGTGTCGGTGTCCGCTGGGCCAGCGTTGCCGTATCCTCGCGCGGTTGGAACTCCCCCAGCGGCAGAACAAGCTGTTCGGTCAACCTGTCCGCCAGCTTTTCCGCGCGCCAACCCCGTTCCACCAGCTCTTGGGCCAGATCACCGGCCAGACGGCTTTTCCCGGTGCCGCCATCCCCCGTAATCAAGCGGGCCTGAACGCCGGGATCGCCGTCATCGGTCCAGGCCAGCAATTCCTCGAACTCCGCATCGCGGCCCACACGCTCGCAGACGCGCCTGTCCCAGCGCAGCAGGGAAAGGTGATTGTTCTTCCCAAGCGGTTGTGTATTGAACCAGGGCTTCTGCGGCGGAATCTGCGCCGTTTGAACCTGCGTAAACGCGACATTGCCTGTGGCGTTGATTGTGACGCAGTGGCTGTTGTTGTTCCCCAGGGTGGTGGTTGCCGTCATCATGGCCCCTTCAACGTGGGCCACAGGGATATGGCAATCCCGATCAGGCCAAGGCCGATACCGGCCCAGCCAAAGAACCATTGCCACCCTGCCGACGGGCCGAGGGCTGCGCCGCCGTTGTTCTGGTCCCCCGCGACATTGGTTATGGTGACGTTGCTGTTGGCGTTGCCAACATTCACCACCGCCTTTCGGCTTGGCCGCAGCATCAACAGCAGCAACCCCAGGGCCAGCAAAACAACGCTGCCAATCAGCAGCCATGGTTGCAGATCACCCATTCGCACCCTCCCCAACCGGACAGGATGATCATATTCCACCGCCGCCGGGTGCGCCAACCTCACGCGCGCAAATCCACACGCACCATCAACCTTTCACCGCCACCCCATCCACCCGCCGCACCATGCGCCGCGACAGGTACATGAACGGCGTGTCGAGGATCGACAGCGCGACCCGCATGCCATAGGTGCCCAGGATATAGGTGTAGAGCAGCGCCTCCCAGCCCACGGGATCAGGGGCGAAGACGACCCAGGCCAGGACGGAGAAGATGACGTTGTCGACCAGCGACGACAGCATGGTGCTGCCAT
The DNA here is from genome assembly GCA_016463045.1 of Niveispirillum sp. Classification (GTDB taxonomy): domain Bacteria; phylum Pseudomonadota; class Alphaproteobacteria; order Azospirillales; family Azospirillaceae; genus Niveispirillum. The sequence goes on along the minus strand of JAEMSB010000064.1, from coordinate 8,401 downwards.
TATTGCGCAGCCAGAGGTGCCGGTCGCCGGTGGCGCCCCGGATGCGCTGATAGACCCAGACGTCGAATAACTGGCTGGTCAGATAGGCCGTCATCCCCGCCGCGAACAGGGCTGGGGCGGGGGTGAACAGGGCGGCGATATGGTCCTGCATCGGCAGGGCCCAGGCCATGTCGGTGCCCGCCTGCGCCTCCGTCATTGGGCGGTAACCCAGGGTGATGATCATGAACAGGGTGAACAGAAGATAGGCGGCAAAGGACAGGAACACCGCCTTGCGTGCGGCATCACGCCCGTAATGTTCGGTCAATATGTCGGTGGCCAGATATGTCGACCCGAACAGCACAGTGCCCATGGCGACGGGATGGTCATAGAAACCGAACTGCACCGCCTTCAGCACCTCCACATTCGCCGCGATCACGGCGGTGGCGATGTAGAGATAGAGGCCCGGCGCCCCGAACAGCCGCACCATGACCAGAATCGTGCCAAAGCAGAACAGCGCCTGGCACAGCAGCAGCAGTTCCGGCGGCACGGCGTTCAGAAAGGCGATCAGGTCGGCGGGGGACAAGGACATGGGGGCAGTCCCGAAGGGCGGGCAGATATAAAAGGGAGCACAAACGGCAGCGGCCCCGCAAAACGACCCCTTAACGGGTGTCTCGCGGGGCCGACGATACCGTCAGCAGCGATACTGGAACCGACAGACGCCGATCAGGCGGCGGTCTTGGCGGCCAGGACCTTCTGGATCTGCTTCTTCACCTTGCGGGCATCAACATCCAGCTTGGCATCAGCGATATCCAGCAGAGCGGCGTCCAGGCCACCCTTGTGTTCGATGGTGCGGATGCCGTTGGTAGACAGGCGCAGACGGACCATACGGCCCAGCGCGTCGGACATCAGCGAAGTTTCCTGCAGGTTCGGCAGGAAGCGCCGGCGGGACTTGTTGTTGGCGTGGGAGACGTTATTGCCGGTCTGCACACCCTTGCCGGTCACGGCGCACTTGCGGGACATGGAACACCTATTCTCTTGCTGCTGGCGGCCACGGAACCAGAACCGGGGCGCACCTAAGACGAAAAAGACCTTGCCGGTCAGGGTTTCCCCCAACCAACGAAGCCGCGTTGATAAACGAGGGGTGGCACAGAGTCAAGCCCAAGGGCAGGGGCAGAGATCAGCATTTCCGCCATGCGGCAGCGGCGGTGCCCCCTTTCGCACCGCGACCTTTCCTTGTAGGATGGCAATGGTCTTTTCCAGCCTGGACGCCATCTTATGGTCGATACACGCATGAACCCCGCTTCGGCCGGCCCCACGGGCCTGGGCGGCAGCGTTATTGAGGGTGGTGGACGGCGCGGCGTCCTGCCCATCTCCGGTCCTGGTGGGCGGCCCATCCCCATGGGCCGGCCCGGCAACCGCTGGCCCAATGCCAAGGAACTAGCGGCGCTGATCGTGGATGGCATGCTGCGCCTGCCGGCCCGGTACCGCCGGGGCATGTATCTGGATGTGCTGACTTAAAGTTAACATCTTGCCCCGCCTTGCCCTTTACCAGCCCGACATTCCCCAGAATGCCGGCACCCTGATGCGTCTGGGCGCCTGTACCGGCGTCGGGCTGGACATCATCGAACCCTGCGGATTCATCCTGGATGACAAGCGCATGAAGCGCTCTGTCATGGATTATGCCGACCATGCCGATGTCACCCGCCATGTCAGCTGGGCCGCGTTTCAGGCACAGCGGCGCGGGCGGTTGGTGCTGCTGACCACGCGCGCCGCCGTGCCCTATACGCAGGTCGCCTATCAGCCCGACGATATCCTGCTGCTGGGCCGGGAAAGTGCGGGCGTGCCCGATGATGTGCATGATGCCGCCGACCTGCGCGTGCTGATCCCGATGAGGCCGGGTACGCGGTCGTTGAACGTCGCCATCGCGGCTTCCATGGTGTTGGGCGAAGTGTTAAGGCAGGTTGACACTTCTGACCGTCAAACAATCATTTCCAGCGGGGGCGGGAACGGTTAAACCGTTAAGACCCGAGCCTCTGTCCCCCGGATCCGCCCATGCCGACACCCCTGCCGCCGCCCGACATCCTGGCCGACCGTCAAGCCCAGGCGAAAGCCTGGTTCGAAAGCCTGCGTGACCAGATCTGTGCCGCGTTCGAACGGCTGGAGGATGAATTGGCCAGCGGCCCGCATGCCGGCCTGCCCGCCGGGCGATTCGAGCGCAAGGAATGGGACCGCCCCAACCATGATGGCGGTGAAGGCGGCGGCGGCGTGATGAGCGTGATGAAGGGCCGCGTGTTTGAGAAGGTGGGGGTGAATGTCTCCACCGTCCACGGCACCTTCTCACCTGAGTTTCGCGCCTCCATCCCCGGTGCTGGCGGCGACGGGCGATTCTGGGCCAGCGGCATCTCTCTGGTGGCTCATATGCAAAGCCCGCTTGTGCCGGCGGTGCATATGAATACCCGCATGCTGGTGACCAGCCAGAATTGGTTCGGCGGCGGTGCCGACCTGACGCCCATGTTCATGGAGGGTGTTCAGACCGAAGAGGACAAGGCCGATTTCCATGCCGCCCTGAAGAGCGCATGCGATGCGCATGGCGATGATTACTATGCCAAGTACAAGGAATGGTGCGACCGCTACTTCTTCCTGCCGCACCGGAACGAGCCGCGGGGCGTGGGCGGCATCTTCTATGATCAGCTGGATACCGGCGACTGGGCCGATGACTTTGCCTTTACCCGCGCTGTGGGCCAGGCCTTTCTGGATGTCTATCCGCGCATCGTGGCCCGGCGCATGCACCAGGAATGGAACGCGGCACAGCGTGATCATCAACTGATCCGTCGGGGCCGCTATGTGGAGTTCAACCTGCTGCATGACCGGGGCACCCTGTTCGGGCTGAAAACCGGCGGCAATATCGAGGCGATCCTGATGTCCATGCCACCGGAAGTGAAGTGGCCGTGATCTAAATGGATATTCACGCTGAAGCCCGCCTGATTGCGGGTCATCCGATCTTCCTTGTCAGACATGGGCAGACCCATTGGAATGTCGCCGCCCGCTGTCAGGGGCAAATGGATAGTGACCTGACGGAACGGGGCCGTGCCCAGGCCGATCAGGTGGGCGCCATCCTGAAGCGGTTGATGGCGGATATCCCCGACTGGCGCGATGTCGTACGGCTGGTGTCCAGCCCGCTGGGCCGCACGCAGGAGACAACGCGCATCATCAACCGCCATCTGGACCTGCCCGTCACGCTGGATGCGAGGCTGGCCGAGGTGTCGTTCGGCGATTGGGAAGGCATGACGCGGGCGGAGATCGAGGCGGCCAACCCCTGGCTGGCCGACCATGGCCCCCATGGCTGGCAGTTCCACGCCCCCAATGGGGAGCGGTATCAGGGTGTGCGCGAACGTCTGCTGGGCTTTGTCACCGAGGTTGACCGGCCCACCATCGCCATTTCCCACGGGATGAGCGGCCGTATCCTGCGCGCCCATTATGCGGGTCTGGATCAGGACGCCGCCAGCCGCCTGCCCGTCCCCCAGGACCGCGTTTTCCGCCTGTCGCGTGACGGGGTGGAGGAGTTGGCGTAGGGGGCCACGGCCCATTGCGTAGCGCGGATTACGGCGTGCGCCTAATCCGCGCTACGAAAGCCCATCCTCTTGAAATCGTATGCCCCCAAACGCCGGATCGCCTCTTCCAGTACCTCATCCCGCTTGCAGAAGCAGAAGCGGACAAGGTGGGTGGGGGCATCCACCTCGAAGAAGGCGCTGATCGGGATGGCGGCCACACCAACCTTTTCCGTCAGATGCTGACAAAACGCCCGGTCATTCATGGCAATGCCGCTGGCCGCCAGATCGACGGTCAGGAAATAGGTGCCGGCGCACGGCAGCACGACCAGACCTGCCGCCCGCAACCCCGCCGACAGAAGGTCGCGGCGCCGCGCCATGTCGTCAGCAAGGCCGGTGAAATAGGCATCATCCTTGGCTAAGCCTAAGGCCACCGCATGCTGAAGGTTTGGCGGGGTGGTGAAGGTCAGGAACTGGTGTGCCTTGATGACAGGCGCCAGCAAGGGTGCGGGACCCGTGACATAGCCGACCTTCCACCCGGTCAGGGAAAAGGTCTTGCCCGCCGACCCGATGCGGAGCGTGTGGTCACGCATGCCGGGCAGGGTCATCAGCGGGATATGTCGCCGCCCGTCAAACACCAGATGTTCATACACCTCGTCACACAGGGCCATGGCGTCGTGGCGTATGACAAAGTGGGACAGCAGTGCCAGCTCGTCCAGGGTCCAGACCTTGCCCGCGGGGTTCTGCGGATTGTTGATCAGGACCAGCTTGGTCTTCTCGCTGAACACCGCCTCCAGATCGGCCTCTGTAAAGGTCCAGTCCGGGGCCTTCAGGCTGACGAATCGTGGAATAGCCCCGGCGCGGCGGATGATGGGGGCGTAACTGTCATAAAGCGGCTGGAACAGAACCACCTCGTCGCCCGGCTCCAGCAGGCCGAACAGACAGGCGGCCAGCGCCTCCGTCGCACCGCTGGTCACCAGCGTCTCGGTCGCCCAATCGACAGTCAGACCATAGAAACGGGCATTATGGGCGGCCAGTGCTTGGCGCAGGGCCGGCAGGCCAGGCATGGGCGGATACTGGTTCCAGCCGCCGGTCAGGTAGCTGGCGGCGGCCTCCACAATATCGGGAGGGCCGTTGCCATCGGGAAAGCCCTGGCCCAGATTGATGGCCTTGTGCTGATCGGCCAGCCGCGACATCACCTCGAATATGGTGGTGCCAAGCGCGGAAAAGGTGCTGTTGCCGGGCTTCATCAGATTGTCCCTATCAGGGGATGGGGGCATAGCCCTTGGCCCACAGCGCGAACTGCCCGTCGCGGATCACTTGGGTGCCGACAAAACCGGCCTCATCCATCGCCTTTTTGAGGCTGTTCTGCACAAAGCCGGTACGGTGCGCCATATACAGGTTCCCGTGTGCCATGGGCAGGCGCCAGCCAAAGATCATATCGATGGGGGCGATGGGACCGGCAGGCGACAGATAGGCCGGTTCCTCCATCTTGCCTTGGGCCACCAGTTCGGCCACCTGCTGCAGGTCGGGCAGGGTGATCAGGGCGAAGGCGCCGGGCTTCAGCACCCGCCGGAACTCCGACAGCGCCACCGGCACTTCATGGGGATAAAGATGCTCAACATTGTGGGAGGACCAGACAGCATCCACCGATGCTGACGCGATGCCGTTCATATCGGTGATACTGCCGACAATATCGGGTGCCACATTGGGGTCGATATCGTACCGCAACTCACGCCATGCTCCCGGCGCAAAGAACTGCTCCGGCAGTTTGGCGGGGTCGGCGACACCGCATCCGACATGCAGCACCACAGGCAATTCATCGGTCATCGCCACTGCACCCTTTCCACCCATCCGCCCATCCGGATGCGGCAAAGGTAGAGAATGACAGGGGCTTTTGGCGATGAAAATCGGTGCCGGTCAGTTGTTGAGCAGGGCCGCCTGCTCCTCCAGCCCGTAATTGCGCATGATGGCCGACAGCCGGCCATTCTCCCGCAGGCGGCGCGTCCCCTCCGCCATGATGCGGGCCAGTTCGGCGGAACGCGGGTCACTCAGCGAGAAGCCGACAAACAGGTCGGCATCATCCTTCAGCGATTGGGTCAGGACCTGCTGCTGTATCCCCATACGCCGCACCTGCCAGCGCAGGACGTTGTGATCATCCAGCAGCATATCGATGCGCCCGGCCGTCAGCATGCGCAGCCCCTGCACCAGATGCGAATAGCCAAACCCGCTCAGAACGACAATTCGGTCCGGGTTCTGGATATTCTTATCAACATACTCCTGTAAGGTGCCGCCATAATCGTAATCCTTGATCACGCCCAGGCGGAACCGCTCAAAATCGTCCGGCTTGGTGAAGGAGAAGCTCTGCGTGCGGGCCATAACGACGGCGTTGGCGGAATTGCCCTGCGCCAGTGCCGGCAGCCGCACGGCGCCATCCATGTCCGATGCCATGCCGGGAAGGGCGGTGGCCGTGCCATCCTTGGCCATACGCTTCATCATCGCGAAATTGACGACGCGATACTCGACCTTGAAGCCAAGCCCTTCAAATATCTCACGAGTCAAGTCGACCATATAGCCCTCCCGCCCATCCGCATCGGGATCGCAGGCATAGGGGCACCAGGGGTCGGATGCGATGATGATGGGGCGTTCCCGTTCCGCCGGCGTCAGGTCGCGGGCACGCGCGTCAAACGTCCCGGCCACAAGGGCCAGAAGCGCGGCAAGGACCGGCAAGGGGTGCACAAGGTGCTTAAAGGGAAAGCGCATGGAGGCAGAATATACGCTGCTCCGTGCCCTAAATCACGCGATGACTTCATGGGTATGAAATAAAGGTGACGCAAAAACGGCCGCTGGATTCCTTTTAAGGGGACCAGCGGCCGTTTCGCGCAACAGGATTACTCTGCCGCCTGCGCCACCACAGCCTGCGGCGCCGGCTTCACCCAGCGCAGCACCGGCTTGCGGGCGGCCTGGGTTTCGTCCAGGCGCTTGCGCGGGGTCAGGCGGGGGGCGGCCTGGAAATGGGCCAGATCGCCGGCCTTGGCCTTTTCCGCCAGATGCCGCATGGTGCCGATGAACTGATCCAGGGTCCGCTTGCTTTCCGTCTCTGTCGGCTCGATCAGCAGGGCACCATGGACGACCAGAGGGAAATACATGGTCATCGGGTGGTAGCCCTCGTCGATCATCGCCTTGGCAAAGTCCAGCGGGGTGACGCCCGTGCCCTTCAGGAAACGATCATCGAACAGCGCCTCATGCATGCACGGACCCTCGAACGAGGCGGACATGACATCCTTGAGGCTGGCCAGCACATAATTGGCGTTCAGGACGGCGTCCGACGCCACCTGACGCAACCCGTCGGCCCCGTGCGACAGCATGTAAGACAGCGCGCGCACGAACATGCCCATCTGGCCATGGAAGCCCTTCAGGCGGCCAAACGGCTTGGCCGCGCCGGCATCCTGGGCATGTTCGACCAGGGTGAACCCATCCTTGCCATGCACCACGAAGGGCAGGGGGGCGAAGGGGGCCAGCGCGTCGGACAGGACCACCGGGCCGGAACCCGGACCGCCGCCGCCATGGGGCGTGGAGAAGGTCTTGTGCAGGTTGATATGCATGGCATCAACGCCCAGGTCGGCGGGGCGCACGCGACCGACGATGGCGTTGTAATTCGCCCCGTCGCAGTAGAAATAGCCGCCCGCCGCATGCACCGCATCGGCGATTTCCCGGATCTGCGGTTCGAACAGGCCGCAGGTATTGGGGTTGGTCAGCATGATGCAGGCGACATCATCGCCCAGCTTGGCCTTCACCGCCTCCACGCTGACGCGGCCATTTTCTTCCGCCGGGATGGTGTCCACGGTGAAGCCGCAGAAGGCGGCGGTGGCCGGGTTCGTGCCATGGGCAGACTCGGGCACCAGCACACGCCGGCGGTTGCTTTCGCCCCGCGCATCCAACGCGGCATGGATGGCCATCAGGCCGCACAATTCGCCATGGGCACCGGCCCCCGGCGACATGGCGACGGCGGGCATGCCGGTCAGCGTCTTCAGCCAATAGGCCAGCTGATCGATCAGTTCCAGCGCACCTTGAACCGTTTCAACCGGCTGCATCGGGTGGATATCGCCGAAGCCCGGCAGACGGGCCATCTTCTCGTTCAGGCGCGGGTTATGCTTCATCGTGCACGACCCCAGCGGGTACATGGTCGTGTCGATGGCAAAGTTCTTCTGTGACAGGCGCGTGTAGTGGCGGACCACGTCGGGTTCCGCCAGCTGCGGCAGGCCGACACCGGCGCGGGGGGAAAGGCCACCCAGGCGGGTCTTGGTGGTCACCGGCTCCGGCAGGTCAACACCCACGGCACCCGGATTATCCAGTTCGAAGATCAGCGCTTCTTCCTGCTGCAGCGCCTTGTTACCGGTGAAGGTGACAACGTCACCCGTGACGGACATGGAATGGGGGGTGCTGTCGCGACCCTGGCTGTTCATGGCCATCAGAGAACCTCCTCCAGGCCGCGCACCAGCGCGTCCATATCTTCCACGCTGTTGATCTCCGTCGCGGCGATCAGCAGCAGATCGTCCAGCCCTTCCACATCCGGGTACAGTCGGCTGACCGGCACGCCGGCCAGGATGTCCTTGGCCGCCAGCTTGGACACAACCTTCGCCGCCTTCTTGGGCAGCTTCACCGTAAATTCGTTGAAGAACCCGTCATTGACGACACTCACGCCCTTCACGGCGGACAGCTTGTCAGCCAGCGTCACGGCATTGGCGTGGTTGATGCGGGCCAGCTGCACCAGCCCCTGTTCGCCCAGCAGCGACAGGTGGATGGTGAAGGCCAGCGCACACAGGCCGGAGTTCGTGCAGATATTCGACGTCGCCTTCTCGCGGCGGATATGC
>JAEMSB010000063.1:10710-13267 GCA_016463045.1 Niveispirillum sp. | reverse complement strand
CTTCTGACGGTCCACGAACGCATGTTCCAGGCTGTTGCTGACCAGTTCGGCCACCACCAGGGCGGCGGGGATGATCTTTTCCGACGGCAGGGGCAGGGGGGTGGCATCCACCGCCACCTCAATGCCGGCGGGCGCGCCGGCACGGGCCACGTCCTCCACCAGCTCCGACAAGAAGCCGGCGAAATTGCCGTGACTGTTTTCCGGATCGTGCAGGCGGCGCTGGATCTTGCCGATGGTGGCCAGTCGCGTGGCGGCATCGGTCAGGGCGCGGCGCGCCTTCTCATCCGTGACATCGGCCTTTTGCAAGGCCAGCAGGGCGGAGACGATCTGAATATTGTTGGAGACGCGGTGCTGCAGCTCAGCGAACAGCACGGCGCGGTGGGCGGCCAGTTCGCTGGCCTCCTGCTCTGCCTTCTTGGCGCGGGCCCGCTCCTGCCGCACCCTGGCCAGCGCGATGTTCATCACATGGATGATGGCAATATCGATGGCGACGATCAGGACAAAGAAACCCAGGGCCAGCGCGCTGGGCCCGTCCAGCCCGAACCCGTCGGGCGGGATGAAGAAATACCAGGCGGCCAGCGCCGACAGAACAGCCACCAGGATGCCGGGCCAAAGGCCCGCAAAAAAGGCAGTCAGGATGACGGCGGGGAAAAAGGTCAGGAACGGAAATCCCGGCGGCAAGGCCGCCTCTGCGGTCCAGCGCACCACCAGGGCAAGGCCGAAGGCCAGCAACGCGAAACCATAGGCGAAAAGCGGTGAGCGTCTGCCGGTTTCAATCGCGAGAAGGAGCGCCATCAGGACCGGCCTTGGCAAAGCGGTGATTTTCTGGCGGAACCATAACAACATTCCGGGGTGCCGTCGTGGTGGTAATCATAATGCCAAGGCCCAGGTACCAGCACGAACGGCGTCAATGTTGCCCCCCATCAGGCGGCATCCGTTCCGTCACTTCCCTATGCACCGCGTCATCATGGCCGCTGCGGCTGGAGAAGAAGACCAGCGCCATCAACCCGCCACCCACCACCAGGGAGCCCAGAATCCCAAGGCCCAGCGCGATAAACCCATGCAGGCTGATCCCCTGTTCCGGTCCGCCGCCGCCCATCGCGTTCCACGCCATGACGCCGCCGACCGCCGCCGCCAGCAGCATGGCCAGCAGGCAGCCGATCATCAAAAGGCCTCCGCGGCTCATCTTCCACCCTCTTCATTTGTCACAGGTGACCTGGTGCGATATGGGGCTTGTCGCTGTTGCCGGCCAGCCCCCATGCGGATGCGGGCCTCATGGTCTGGACAGGTGCCATCGCCCCCGATAACTTCCGTGCCCGGTTCAACCTGTTACCGCAACGGATATTACCCATGAAGAGCGGCGTGAAGAAAGTCGTGCTGGCCTATTCGGGCGGCCTCGACACCTCGGTTATCCTGAAATGGCTGCAGGAGACCTATGCTTGTGAGGTCGTGACCTTCACCGCCGATCTCGGCCAGGGTGAAGAGCTGGAGCCCGCCCGCAAGAAAGCCGAGCTGCTGGGCGTGAAGCCGGAAAACATCTTCATCGACGATCTGCGTGAAGAATTTGTGCGCGACTTCGTGTTCCCGATGTTCCGCGCCAACACGCTGTATGAAGGCACCTATCTGCTGGGCACCTCCATCGCCCGTCCGCTGATCGCCAAGCGTCAGATCGAAATCGCTCGTCAGGTCGGTGCCGATGCCGTGGCCCATGGCGCCACTGGCAAGGGCAATGATCAGGTCCGGTTTGAGCTGGGCTATTACGCGCTGAAGCCCGACGTGACGGTGATCGCACCGTGGCGCGAATGGGACCTGAACAGCCGCACCCAGCTTCTGGAATTTGCCGAAAAGCACCAGATCCCCATCGCCAAGGACAAGCGTGGCGAGGCCCCGTACAGCACGGACGCCAACCTTCTGCACATCTCCTACGAAGGCAAGGCCCTGGAAGATCCCTGGGTGGAAGCCGACGAGGACATGTACACCCGCTCCGTCGCCCCGGAAAAGGCGCCGGACGAGGCCGAATATGTCGAGATCGAGTATGAGAAGGGTGACGCCATCGCCGTGAACGGCGTGCGCCTGACCCCGGCTGCCCTGCTGACGGAACTGAACCGTCTGGCCGGCAAGCATGGCATCGGTCGTCTGGATCTGGTGGAAAACCGCTATGTCGGCATGAAGAGCCGTGGTGTTTATGAGACGCCGGGCGGCACCCTGCTGTCGGTTGCCCATCGCGGCATTGAGAGCATCACGCTGGACCGCGAGGCCTTGCACCTCAAGGACGAGCTGATGCCGCGCTATGCCAAGCTGATCTATAACGGCTTCTGGTTCAGCCCGGAGCGTGAGGCGCTGCAGGCCCTGATCGACAGCACCCAGCAGCGGGTGAATGGTGTCGTCCGGCTGAAGCTGTTCAAGGGCTCGGCCCGCGTGGTGGGCCGCAAGAGCCCGAACAGCTTGTACCGCCTGGACTATGTGACGTTCGAGGCTGACAGCGTCTATAACCAGAAGGACGCTGAAGGCTTCATCAAGCTGAACGCGCTCCGCCTGCGCCTGAACAGCATCGCCA
>JAEMSB010000063.1:6685-10700 GCA_016463045.1 Niveispirillum sp. | reverse complement strand
GTTTATGGTGCGATACCTTCAATGGGCTTCAGGACCGCCCCCTCGGGCAGGTCGATCAGGAAACGGTCGGCCAGGATGTGGCGGAGCGCCACCTCGTCCGTGATCTGCATCTCCTCCACCAGTTCGCCCTGCAGCCGTCGACGGTAGAGGCCGTTCAGCAATGTATGGCGCTCCGTCAAGGTGGTGCGGGCGGCCACCCGGTTCTGCACGAAACGGGAGGCGGGATGGGTTGACGTATAATGGTTGCCGAAGATCAGGTCGTATTCCACGACCTCTTCCTGCCCGAACCAGTAAAGCCCGAACCAACCGCCATCGCGCCAGACCTCCAGTTCCCATCCCGGTGACCAGTCGGATGGGCGCAGGCGCCAGCGATCGCCGGCGCTGTCATACTCACCGGCGATCAGGGGCAGGGGTTCGGCCAGACACGATCCGCCGAACCCGACATCGCAGACATGGGCCTGTCCGGCGATGGTAACCAGCAACATCAGATGGCTGCGCCCGCCGGGATCCCCCCCCATCCGCACCCGCGCCACGCGCCGCGTGACAGCGAAACCGATGGCTGTCAGCGCCATAGCAAGCAGGCTGTTCTGTTCAAAGCAGTAACCGCCCCGCCGCCGCCCCACCAGTTTGGCCAGGATTGCATCGGGTTCCAGCCGGATGGGCAGGCCCATCTGGATATCCAGGTTTTCGAACGGAATCGTACCGGCATGGGCGATATGGATGGCGCGCAACGTCGCCAGATCGGCAAAAGTCGGGCCATCATGGCCGATACGGGCCAGATAGGCTTTAAGGTCGAACGGATCGGAATGATTGTCGGACATGGTGGCCGGCATCCTGGCAATGCGGGAAAGCATCCATCCCTTAAGCCAGGGCAGGCCGACCCCACCAGCCCGAAAGCGTCCTCATGACATGAAGCAGCAGGCTCAGCAGGAACCCGCAACGCGGCGGTTGGCCAGATCATGCGGTTTTGCTGCGGCTGCCGTTGCGGCGGCCTTGCGCCGGGCCTTGGCAGCGTCGTCGGCAGCCAGGGCGGCAAGGGCCAGGAATTCGGCCAGATCGTCCATCTGGCTACGGCGGGCATCGCGCACCAGGCTTTCCAGGCAGCGCTTGATGGCCATCGCCACTTCCGGCGCCGGTTCGTCCCCAACCAAATCCTGATTGTTCATTGAACAGTCCATCGGTTCCGCCCCCCTGTCGACGGCTTCAGGCCCTGTTGCAGAGCCATCCTTATCCAATGGAATCGATGCTAAAGCGTTTCCATAAAGAAATATAGATATAAACGTATTAATTTTTAGCGGTAATAAGTATAACTTAGAAAGTTGCTTGGCCGCCCAAGCAAAAATGGTTGCCACATGTCGGGTGCAACCATAGAGATGTATGCGTTACTTAAACGTCATATGAACATGTTTACTCCCAAGGGAGGGATGGCGATGTCTGCACACGCATTGCTCTGGACCCTCCCGTGACACCGCTGGCACCGCGCAGTTCCGGCATCGCTGCCTTGACGAAATTGTCAATGCCGTTACGAAGGCAGGACAGTTGCGGACTTCGGCGCTCCTGCCTATATCTGCTTTGCGCCAGGACGGTGGCCCGTCCCGGAGATCAACAATGGGGACCATATCGCGGTGCTTAGGGCTGCGGGCGGTCTGCCGAACAAGAGAGGTCGTCATGAGCAAGGTTATCGGTATCGATCTGGGCACCACGAATTCCTGCGTGGCCGTCATGGAAGGCACACAGGCCAAGGTTATCGAGAATGCCGAAGGCGCGCGCACCACGCCGTCCATGGTCGCCTTCACCCCCGGTGGTGAACGGCTGACGGGACAGCCCGCGAAGCGCCAGGCCGTCACGAACCCCGACAACACCCTGTTCGCCATCAAGCGCCTGATCGGCCGCCGCTTCGATGATCCGGTGACCAAGAAGGACGCCAATCTGGTCCCGTACAAGATCGTGTCAGGCGGCAATGGCGACGCCTGGGTTGAAGCCCAGGGCGACAAGTACAGCCCCAGCCAGGTCAGCGCCTTCATCCTGCAGAAGATGAAGGAGACCGCCGAGGCTTATCTGGGTGAAAAGGTCACCCAGGCTGTCATCACGGTTCCCGCCTATTTCAATGACAGTCAGCGTCAGGCCACCAAGGATGCCGGCAAGATCGCCGGCCTGGAAGTGCTGCGCATCATCAACGAGCCGACGGCCGCCGCCCTTGCCTATGGCATGGAGCGCAAGGGTGCGGGCACCATCGCCGTGTACGACCTTGGCGGCGGTACCTTCGACGTGTCGATCCTGGAGATCGGTGACGGCGTGTTCGAGGTGAAGTCCACCAACGGCGACACCTTCCTGGGTGGTGAGGATTTTGACGGCAAGATCATCGATTACCTAGCCGAAGAGTTCCAGAAGGAGCAGGGCATTGACCTGCGCAAGGACCGTCTTGCCCTGCAGCGCCTGAAGGAAGCCGCTGAAAAGGCCAAGATCGAGCTGTCCAGCTCCGTCCAGACGGAAGTCAACCTGCCCTTCATCACGGCTGACGCGTCCGGTCCGAAGCATCTGAACATCAAGCTGACCCGCGCCAAGCTGGAAGCCCTGGTGGAAGATCTGGTCCGCCGCACCGTCGGCCCCTGCCAGGCCGCGCTGAAGGATGCCGGCCTGAAGGCGTCGGAAGTGGATGAGGTGATCCTGGTCGGCGGCATGACCCGCATGCCCAAGATCATCGAGACCGTGAAGCAGATTTTCGGCAAGGAGCCGAACCGTGGCGTGAACCCCGACGAGGTGGTGGCCATCGGTGCGGCCATCCAGGGCGGCGTCCTGAAGGGCGACGTCAAGGACGTGCTGCTGCTGGACGTTACGCCGCTGTCGCTGGGTATCGAAACGCTGGGTGGCGTGTTCACCCGTCTGATCGACCGCAACACGACGATCCCGACCAAGAAGTCCCAGGTCTTCTCCACGGCGGAAGACAACCAGTCTGCCGTAACCATCCGCGTGTTCCAGGGTGAGCGCGAAATGGCCGCCGATAATAAGATGCTGGGCCAGTTCGACCTGATGGGCATTCCGTCTGCCCCGCGTGGCGTGCCGCAGATCGAGGTGACCTTCGACATCGACGCCAACGGCATCGTCAATGTCGGCGCCAAGGATAAGGCCACCGGCAAGGAGCAGGTGATCCGCATCCAGGCGTCGGGCGGTCTCTCCGACAGCGACATCCAGAAGATGGTGAAGGACGCCGAGGAGCATGCGGCGGACGACAAGAAGCGCAAGGAACTGGTGGAAGCCAAGAACCACGCTGACGGTCTGATCCACTCCACCGAGCGGACCCTCAAGGAGAATGAGGACAAGATCGCCGCCGCTGACAAGTCCGCCGTTGAAGCCGCCATCGCCGATCTGAAGTCGGCCATGGGTGGTGAAGACCCGGCGGCCATCAAGGCCAAGACCGATGCCCTGGCCCAGGCCAGCATGAAGATCGGTGAGGCCCTGTACAAGGCTGGTCAGGAAGGTGGCGCCGCCGACGGCGCTTCTGCCTCCGCCTCTAACGCTGGCGATGATGACAGTGCCGGTGGTGAGAAGGTGGTGGACGCCGACTTCGAGGAAGTCGACGACCGCAAGAAGAACTGACGCCGTTTGACCCCCATTTCGGGGGCGGGACAGCCGTTCCAAGTCTGGCGCTGGCCCGCCCGGTTTACCCGGGCGGGCCTGTTGCTTGACAGGAATGTTGATGAATTGGCTTCCAATCCGGGTACGGCGCCACTGACAGGCCGGCCGGACCGGATGCGAAGGGACAGAGGCCACCATGTCGAAGCGCGATTATTACGAAGTTCTCGGCGCCCCGAAAAACGCCAGCGCCGACGACCTGAAAAAGGCCTATCGCAAGCTGGCCATGCAGTATCATCCCGACCGCAATCAGGGTGACAAGACGGCCGAGCAGAAGTTCAAGGAAATCAACGAAGCCTATGATTGTCTGAAGGACGAGCAGAAGCGCGCCGCCTATGACCGGTTCGGCCATGCCGCCTTTGAAGGTGGTGGTGGGCGTCCG
>JAEMSB010000063.1:0-6675 GCA_016463045.1 Niveispirillum sp. | reverse complement strand
TCTTTGACGAGATGTTCGGGGAGTTCATGGGTCGGGGCGGGCGCGGCGGCCAGACCAACAATCGCGGCGCCGACCTGCGCTACAACCTGGAAATCAGCCTGGAGGATGCTTTCAAGGGCTCCGCCACCCAGGTGCGCGTACCGACCAGCGTGATGTGCGATCCCTGCGGCGGGTCGGGTGCGGAGGCTGGCAGCAGCCCCACCACCTGCGGCACCTGTAACGGCGCCGGCAAGGTACGGGCCCAGCAGGGCTTCTTCACCATCGAACGTTCCTGCCCCACCTGTAACGGGGCGGGCCGCGTCATTAAGGACCCGTGCCGCCATTGCGGCGGTCAGGGCCGCGTGCGCAAGGAAAAGACCCTTCAGGTCTCGATCCCGGCGGGTGTGGAGGATGGCACCCGTATCCGTCTGGCCGGCGAGGGCGAGGCGGGATTGCGCGGCGGCACGCCGGGCGATCTCTATATCTTCCTGTCGATCGCGGCTCACCGCTTCTTCCAGCGTGACGGGGCCAATTTGCATTGCCGGGTGCCCATTCCCATGACCACGGCGGCGCTGGGCGGAACCATCGAGGTACCGACCATCGATGGCAGCCGGGCCAAGGTGAATGTTCCCGCCGGCACCCAGACGGGCCATCAGTTCCGCCTGAAGGGCAAGGGCATGAGCGTCCTGCGCAGCCCGCAGCGCGGCGACATGTACATCAATGTCATGGTCGAAACGCCCGTGAACCTGACGAAGCGCCAGCAGGAACTGCTGCGCGAATTCGAGAAGGACGCATCGGAGAACGGCCAGAATCCCGAGTCGGAGGGCTTTTTCGCCAAGGTGAAAGAGTTCTTTGCAGATTTGAAGGATTGAAGTTGGATACCTGTCCGCCCCGTCGGCGGGCAGGTGCCGTAGGTCAGGTCGAGCCGAGCGAGCCCTGACATTTCAACGCCGCACCGTTGCTTGTCAGGGCTCGGCTGTCGCCTCGACCTGACCTACGCCCCTCTGCGCGGAGAGTGTTTTCATGAGCTTCGCCCGCGCCATCGCCACTGTCGGCGGCATCACCATGGTCAGCCGCGTGCTCGGCTTCGTGCGTGACATGCTGCAGGCCCGCCTGCTTGGGGCCGGCATGGAGGCAGACGCTTTCTTCGTGGCTTTCCGCCTGCCCAACCTGTTCCGTTCCCTGTTTGCCGAAGGTGCCTTCACGGCGGCCTTCCTGCCGCTTTTTGCCGGCGCGATGGAAAAGGACGGCAAGGATGCGGCCAGGGGGTTGGCCGAAGAGGCTTTGTCCGTCATGGTCGCCATCTTGATGATTTTCTCAATCATCATGGCGCTTTCCATGCCTTGGGTGGTGGCGATCCTGGCCACGGGATTCCATGATGATCCTGCGCAGTTCAAGCTGGCGGTGACGCTTTCCCATATCACCTTCCCCTATCTGGCCCTGATTTCCATCACGGCCTTATTTGGGTCTATCCTCAACGCTGTGGGCCGGTTCGGGCCGTTTGCGGCGGCACCGATCCTGCTGAATATTGTGCAGATCACTGGCCTGCTGTTGTCGGGGCCACTGGGCATCGGGGCGCATTGGATGCTGGCCTATGGCGTGCCTGTGGCGGGTCTGGCGCAGATGGTTTGGATGATCCTGGCGGCACGCCGGGCCGGCATGGGCCTGCGCTTGCGCCGCCCGCGCCTGACCCCGCGCGTGAAGAAGCTGTTCGCGCTTCTGGCGCCCGGCATCCTGGGGGCGGGCGTCTATCAGTTCAACCTGCTGGTCGGCACCAACCTTGCCTCCTGGCTGCCCACAGGGTCAGTGTCCTGGTTGCAATATGCCGACCGCCTGAACCAGTTGCCCATGTCAGTGATCGGTGTGGCGGTGGGCACAGCCCTTTTGCCACTGCTGTCACGGCAGATGGCAGCGGGCGACCAGGACGGGGTGAAGGCCAGCCTGTGCCGGGGCCTGGAATTTGCTGCCCTGTTCGGCCTGCCGGCCACTGTGGCACTGCTGACCATTCCAGCCCCGCTGGTGCATGTGCTGTTCAAGGGCGGCGCCTTCACAGCCGCCGATGCGACCGCCACGGCGGCGGCCCTGCAGGCCTTTGCAATCGGCATTCCCGCCTTCATCGTGGCCAAGATCCTGTCCTCCGCCTATTTCGCCAAGCAGGATACGAAAGGGCCGGTACGCATCGCTATTGTGGTGCTGATCGGCAATGTCCTGGTCTCGCTGGCTTTGATCGAACCGCTGGGCCATGTCGGACTGGCCCTGGCGCCGGGTCTGACGGCCTGGCTGAATGTCGTGCTGCTGGCCATCGGGCTACGCCGCCGGGGTCTTCTGACGCTGGATGCGCGGCTGAAAAGCCGGCTCTGGCGCATGGCGCTGGCGGCCCTGGGCCTGGCGCTGGCCGGTATCGGGTTGACGGAACTGCTGGCGAAATGGCTGTTCGTGGGTGCGGCCCTGGAACGGATCAGTGCGCTTGTGGCCGTCATCTTGGGCGCGTCACTGACCTATTTCGCGCTGTGCTTCCTGTTGGGGGCCACCCGCCTTTCGGAGATCAAGGGGCTGCTGCGCCGGGGTGGGAACACCAACGGTCAAAATCCTTGACCGTTGGTACGGCAGCGACCGCTGCCGCGCCGCACGTGCGGCGTAGCCACGGCTGCGGATGCAGCCGCCCGGCAACTGAGGGGGCATGGGATTTTGACCAAAGGTCAAAATCCCATGCCGCTTGTATAACAACCCCGCCGCTTGACCCGACTGGCACGCCCGCGCGATACAGACGGCCCGGCATTTCGCCTTCCACAAGCGACCGATAGAGACCTCAAGCGATGAGCCTTATCTTTTCCGGCATGCAGCCGACCCGCCAGCTCCACCTCGGCAATTATCTCGGCGCGCTGAAGAACTGGGTGAAGCTGCAGAACGACATGGACGCCATCTTCTGCGTTGTCGATCTGCACGCCATGACCATCGATCATGACCCCGAGACCCTGCGCAACAATATCCGCGAGGTGGCGGCCGCCTACATCGCGGCGGGGATCGATCCAGACAAGAACATCCTGTTCAACCAGTCCTCCGTATCCGGCCATGCCGAACTGAACTGGATCCTGACCTGCCACACGCCGCTCGGTTGGCTGAACCGCATGACTCAGTTCAAGGAAAAGGCGGGCAAGCAGAAGGACAATGCCGTCCTGGGCCTCTATGCCTACCCGGTTCTGATGGCCGCTGACATCCTGCTGTACAAGGCAACGCATGTGCCGGTGGGTGAGGATCAGAAGCAGCATCTGGAACTGGCCCGCGACATTGCCGGGGCCTTCAACCGCTATTACAAGGCCGACGGTTTCTTCCCCCTGCCGGAACCGCAGATCCTGGGCGAGGCGACGCGGGTGATGAGCCTGCGTGACGGCACCAAGAAAATGTCGAAGTCGGATGAGAGCGAGTATAGCCGCATCAACCTGACCGACGATGCCGACACCATCGCGCTCAAGATCCGCAAGGCCAAGACCGACCCGGAACCCCTGCCCGAGACGGTGGAGGAACTGGAAAAGCGGCCTGAGGCCAACAATCTGGTCACCATCTATGCGGCCTTGTCGGACACGACACGCGCCGCCGTGCTGGCCCAGTTCGGCGGGCAGCAGTTCAGCGCCTTCAAGGGTGCGCTCGCCGACCTGTCGGTCGCCAAGCTGGCCCCCATCGCGGGTGAGATGAACCGCCTGCTGGGCGACAAGGCCGAGTTGGACCGGCTGCTGAAGAAGGGTGCCGACCGCGCCGGCGAAATCGCCGCGCGGACGGTGAATGAGGTGAAGGATCTGGTGGGGCTGGTGCGGTTCTGATCCTCAAAACCCATGGGCGATGAAAGGGGATGGACGGGTGACCGTCCATCCTCTCTTTGCTACGCCGCCTTCTTCTTCACCTTCGTCGCCTTGGCCGGTTCCGGCTCTCCCTCCGGTTCGGTCAGGGCGGTCAGCAGCGCGTGGCGGATTTCGGCCAGCTTGCGTTCATGCGTGACCTTCAGGCCGAAAACATCCTTCACATAGAACACGTCGATGGCGACGTTGCCATAGGTGGAAATCTTGGCCGAGGCGATCTGCAAATTCGCCTGGGTCAGGGTACGGGTCAGCAGATAGAGCAGGCCGGGACGGTCGCGGCCATTCACCTCGATCACGGTGTGATTGCCGGTGACCGTATTGTCGACCAGCACGCGCGGCGGCACCTTGAAGGCACGGGAGCGGGCCGTTTGCGGCGGGCGGCGACGGTCCAGCTCGTCGGCCAGCCGCAATTCACCAGCCAGAACCTTGTCCACCATCACCGACAGCCGGGCCAGTTTGTCCCCGCTGTCGAACGATCCGCCGCCGGCGGCCTGCACCGTGAACACGTCCAGCGCCATGCCATTGGTCATGGTGAAGATGCGGGCATCCATGATGTCGGCCCCGGCCAGGGCCAGGGCACCGGCAAGGCGGGAGAACAGGCCCGGATGGTCGGCGGTATAGACCGTCACCTCCGTCACCACGCGCCCCCGGTCGATACGGGTATCCAGTGTCAGCGGCGCCTTTGTGCGCTCCGCCTCCCGGATCAGGCGGGCATGATGGGCCAGCGTCGGAATGTTCAGCGACAGCCAATAGCCAGGATAGGCGCGTGCCATATGGGCATCAATATCGGCGGCGGGCCAATCGGCCAGCTGGGCGCGCAGGGCCGCCTGCGCCGCCGCCACCCGGCTGTCGCGGCCTTCGGTGCCGACGGCACCGTTCATCCGCTCCTCGCAGCGACGATAAAGCTGGCGCAGCAGCGTGGCCTTCCAGCCGTTCCAGCGGCCAGGCCCCACGGCCCGGATATCGGCGACGGTCAGACAGAGCAGCAGCTTCAACCGTTCCGGCGACTTCACCAGATCGACGAATTTGGTGATGGTATTCTCATCATCCAGGTCGCGCTTGAAGGCGGTGTCGGACATGGCCAGGTGCCAGCGCACCAGCCAGACTACCGTTTCCGTCTCCTCCTCCGTCATGCCCAGGCGGGGGCACAGTTTCTCGGCCACCTTGGCGCCCAGGATGGAATGATCCCCCCCGCGCCCTTTGGCGATGTCATGCACCAGCATGGCGACATAGAGCGCGCGGCGGGAGGCGACGGTGTGGATGACCTCCGACGCCAGCGGCACCTCATCGGTGAGGGCACCTTTCTCCACCTGATGCAGGATGCCGACCGCGAACAGCGTATGCTCGTCCACCGTGAAATGGTGGTACATGTCGAACTGCATCATGCCCACGATGCGCCCGAAATCCGGCACGAACCGGCCCAGCACGCCCGCCTCGTTCATGCGGCGCAGCGCGACCTCCGGGTCCTTCTTCGATGACAGCACTTCCAGGAACAGGCGGTTGGCCTCCGCATCCTCGCGCAGTTTCGGCCCGATGCTGGACAGGGCGCGGGTGATGGCGCGCAGGGCGTTGGGATGGATATCCAGATCATTTTCCTGCGCCACATGGAACAGGCGGATCATGTCGATGGGCTGATCCTTGAAATGCCGCTCTGACTTCACGTTCAGGCGACCGGCATCCAGGGTGAAGCCGTTGAAATCCGCTCCGCGCTGGAACCGCTTGCGCAGAAAGGCGAAGCGCGGGGCGCGCTTGCTTTCCTGTTCCAGCGTGGCACAGAAGATGCGGGTCAGGTCGCCCACATCCTTGGCGATCATGAAGTAATGCTTCATGAAACGCTCAACCGCGTTCTTGCCGGCATGTTCGGTATAGCCCAGACGCCGCGACATCTCCGTCTGCAGGTCGAAGGTCAGGCGGTCTTCCTGGCGGCCGGTCAGGTAATGAAGCTGGCAGCGGGCGGCCCACAGGAAGCTCTCGGCCTTGGCGAAGCGCTGCGCCTCCTCCGGCGTCAGCACGCCCTTGGCAACCAGCCCCTCCACCTCATCCACCTGATAGGCGTATTTGGCGATCCAGAACAGGGTCTGCAGGTCGCGAAGGCCGCCCTTGCCCTCCTTGATATTGGGTTCCAGCATGTAGCGGCTGTCGCCGACCTTGCGGTGGCGCTCGTTCCGCTCCCCCATCTTGGCTTCGATGAAGGCGGTGACGCTGCCGCTGGCGGCCACCACATCCTTGGTGAACCGCCGGCGCAGCTCATCAAACAGGGTCTTTTCGCCCCACAGGAAGCGGGCTTCCAGCAGGCTGGTGCGGATGGTCATGTCATCCAGCGACAGGCGGATACATTCATCCACCGACCGCACCGCATGCCCCACCTTCCAGCCCAGATCCCAGAGCAGGTAGAGCATATATTCCACCACCTGCTCCACGCGCGGCGTGCGCTTATAGGGCAGCAGGAACAGCAGATCGACGTCGGAGAAAGGCGCCATCTCGGCGCGGCCATAGCCGCCAATGGCGACGATGGCCAACCGTTCGCCCTTGGTCAGTTCTGCGGTGGGATAGACATGGTCCAGCGTGAAATCGGCCAGCGCCTGCACGATGCCGTCGGTCAGCTTCGCCGTCTGGTGGACGCAGTCATCGCCACGGTGCGACGCCTCGAACCGGGTACGGATGGCGGCACGGCCCTCGGCCAATATCTCTTTCAGCAGGGACAGCAGCGGCCCGCGTAGCCTGTCGATGCTGCCATCATGCGCCTCGGCCAGCGCGTTCAGCCGTTTGGCGATGCTGGTCCGACCGGGTATGGGGGGCTGACGCACGCCATCGGATCGGCGGGAGGTGCCCTCGCTGGTGG
>JAEMSB010000496.1 GCA_016463045.1 Niveispirillum sp. | reverse complement strand
ACCCAGGCCGAACGGATTACCGATGGCCACCACCCAGTCACCGACCTTCAGCACATCGCTGTCGCCCCATTTCAGGGCCGTCAGCTTCTGCTTGGTCTCAACCTTCAGCAGGGCCAGATCGGTCTCCTTGTCGGTGCCGATCAGCTTGGCCTTCAGTTCGGTCTGGTCGGCATCCTGGAAAATGACGGTGATTTCGTCGGCACCTTCCACCACGTGGTTGTTGGTGACGATATAACCCGACGCGTCGATGATGAAGCCCGACCCCAGCGACTGCGCCTTGCGCGGGGCGCCCTGGCCCTGCTGCTGGCGTTCCAGGAAGTCGCGGAAGAATTCTTCCATGGGCGAGCCGGGGGGGAAGTCGGGCATGGGCACCGCACCGCGGCCACCCTGCTTGTTCTGGATCGTCTGGCTGGTCGAGATATTGACCACCGACGGCAGCGTCTTTTCGGCCAGGGGCGCGAAACTGTCGGGCGCGCCACGCTGGGCCAGGGCCGGTGGGGTGAAGATCAGGGCGGCGGTCACCGCCAGCAACGACAAGAGGCCGGCCACGCGGCCTTCCCGGACAACAGCCCCGGCAGTGGCGCGGGCGGAACGGGAACGGAAGGCGTCGATCACGTCAATCTCCAGGGGCCGGTCATCCGCGCCCACCCCCGGGCGCGCATCGGCGCACCGGCCCGAAAGGGGCACGCCGACAGGCAAGGAATATAGCGCGAAAGGCCGACTTGCGAAGCATTCCTTCGTAACAGGCGGATGGTCTTGGGTGCGAAAGCGGCACCAGAACCCTTATCCGCGGATCGCAGCCACCGCTACGACACCCAGAATGGCGGCACCCAAGCCGATCCGGCGCAGCATGACAGGCTCCATGCCGGTAATGCGCTGGGCCATGTCCCGCATGGAATTGGGCGCAACGGCATAAAGCAGCCCCTCGATCACAAAGACCAGGGCCAGTGCGGTCAGGAAATCGGTCACGGGAGGTGTCCGGAAAAGGAGGGGGCGCGGGGCGATCAAAAACCGCCCCGCGCAAGGCAACATCACCGCTTGGTCACGCCGCCCGTGCTGTTGAAGTAGCGGAAGAACTCGCTGTCCGGTGACAGGACCATCTGCGTGTTATCGCCCTTCATGGCAGCCTTATAGGCGTCCAGCGAACGGTAGAAGCCATAGAAATCCGGATTCTTGTTCGCGGATTCGGCCAGGATGCGGATGGCCTGGTTATCGCCCTCACCGCGCAGCACCTGGCTGTCGCGCTGGGCTTCGGCCAGGATGACGGTGCGTTCGCGTTCGGCCCGGCTGCGGATCTGCTGGGCCTGTTCGTTACCCTGGGCGCGGGCCTCGCGGGCTTCACGCTCACGCTCCGACCGCATACGCTCATACACGGCCTGCGAGGTGGCTTCCGGCAGGTCGGCGCGGCGGATGCGGACATCCACGATCTCCACACCGAACTGGGCGGCCTCCTGGTTCACTTGTGCCTTGATGTCCGTCATCACCTTGCCGCGTTCCTTGGACAGAACGGCCAGCAGGGTGGAATTACCCAGCACGCGGCGGAGCGAGGAATTGACGGTGGCGGCCAGACGCTGCTCCGCCACATTCTCATTGCCGACCGAGGTATAGAACTTCAACGGGTCGGTGATGCGGTAACGGGCGAAGGCGTCTACTTCCAGACGCTTCTGGTCAGCCAGGATCACCTGTTCGACGGGCGGATCGACATCCAGAACGCGGGCATCGAGCAGAACCACATTCTGAACGAACGGGATCTTGGCATGCAGGCCTGGTTCCTGAATGGTGCGTTTCCACTCACCCAATTGCAGTACCAATGCCTGCTGCGTCTGGTTCACGGTGAACAGGGAGGCCGAGGCCAGGATGGCCGTTGCGGCAGCGGCAATGCCGAGAGCGACAAGTTTGGTGCTCATGGTCCGTCCCCCTTACTGGCGCGGTGCGGCCGGAACGGCCGGCGTCTGTTGGCGGATCTGGTTCGTCAGTTCGTTCAGCGGCAGGAACGGCACCACGCCGCTGCCCTTGCCCTGATCGATGATGATCTTGTTGGTGCCGCCCAGCACCTCCTGCATCGTTTCCAGATACATGCGCCGCGCCGTGATTTCCGGCGCCTGGGTATAGGCGGACAGAACCTGTGCGAAACGCTGCGCATCACCCTGGGCCAGGCTCACCACCTGCTCACGATAGGCGGATGCCTGCTGGATCAGCTGTTCAGCCTCACCACGGGCGCGGGGGATGATGTCGTTACGGTAGGCCTCGGCCTCGTTGCGCAGACGCTCGCGGTCCTGGCGGGCGCGCTGCACATCGTTGAAGGCATCGACTACGGGGGCCGGCGGGTCAACCTTCTGCAACTGCACCTGCGTGATCTCGATACCGGACTGATATTCGTCCAGCATGGTCTGCAACAGGGCCTTGGTCTGCTGTTCGATATCCTGGCGGGCCTCGGTCAGGGCGGGCTGGATATCAGTGCGACCAATCACCTCGCGCATGGCGCTTTCGGCAGCCATCTTCACGGTGTTGGCCGGATCGCGGATCTTGAACAGATAATTGCCGGCATCCTTGATCACCCACAGGACCGTGAAGTCGATGTCGATGATGTTCTCGTCGCCCGTCAGCATCAGGCTTTCGTCAAGAATGTCGCCGCCGCCGGGACGCCGGCTGTCGGTGCCGGAGCGGTAACCGACTTCCAGCCGGTTGACCAGCGTCACCTTGGGCGTGTCCACCATCTCGATGGGGGCCGGCAGGTGATAGCGCAGGCCCGGCTGTTCGGTGCGGACATATTCACCGAATCGGCGAACCACGCCCTGCTCGTCCGGCTGTACGCGGTAGATGCCCGAAAGGCCCCACAGCAAGCCCAGCGCGACCAGCCCGAGCGCGATGCCCTTGCCGCCGCCCAGGCCGCCGGGCGTCAGATTCTTGAACCGTTCCTGCCCCTTGCGCAGCAGTTCCTCCAGGTCGGGGCCACCGGGCGGTTGCCCGCCACCGCCACCGCCGGGCGGACGGCCCCACGGATTGTTACCGCCGCCATTGCCGCCACCACCCGGGGGAGAACCCCAGGGGCCACCGCTATTGCCGCCACCTTGATTGTTCCAGGGCATATTGCCGACCCTTTGGTGATTGGACCCACGTAGCTGCCAAACCGACAGGCCTGCCCCCAGGGACAGGACGCTTTCTCTCTTTGATACGCCACCCTATATATCGCGGCGTATAGGAGACAAGGCCCTTGGGCCATCGGTCACCGCAGATATTGGGAAAAGAACGGGGTTTTCAACCATGGCCGTGGTCAGCGAGGAACAGGTTCTGAAGGCGCTCGGCACCGTGAAGGACCCCGACCGGGGTACGGATGTCGTGTCGCTGGGCATGATTTCCGGTCTGACGGTGAAGGGCGGCAATGTCGCCTTCGCGCTGGAGGTGGACCCAAGCCGCGGGGCGGCATTGGAACCAATGCGTCAGGCGGCGGAAAGGGCAGTGGATTCCCTGCCCGGCGTTACCTCCGTCACCGCCATGCTGACGGCCCATCGCGCACCGCCCAAGCTTGGGGGCGGCCACGACCATAAGGGCCATGACCACAAGGGCCACAGC
>JAEMSB010000062.1 GCA_016463045.1 Niveispirillum sp. | reverse complement strand
GGGGAGGGGAGGCGGTCTCCGCCTCCGTCCGGGGGCTGGCGGGCAGGTGGACCTGTACCAGGGTGCCGCCATCCGCGCGATCGGTCACCGATATGGTGCCACCCAGGGGGCCGGCCACCAAGGTATAGACCATGTGCAGGCCCAGCCCGGTGCGCCCGTCGGCGCGGCCCGTAGTGGTGAAAGGCTCAAACAGGCGGGGGCGGATATCGGGATCGATGCCGACGCCATCATCCTCCACCAGCAGATCGACGGCGCCATCGGGTGTCAGGCTGGCCGCCACGCGGATCATGCCGGGGCGTGCGTCGGGGAAGGCATGGTCCATGCAGTTGGACAGAAGCTGTCCCAGCACCTGGGTCAGCGCGCCGCCATTGGTTTCCAGCACCAGACCCGGCTTGCTTTCCATCACGAAGCGCACATGCGGCGCATCGGTCCGCACCTCCATCGCGGGGCGCAGTTCCATCAGCAGGTCGTGCAGGTCCAGGCGGCGGCGGGTTTCATCCGAACGCTCGGTGGCGATCTGCTTGAAGCTTTGCACCACGGCGGCGGTGCGTTCGACGGTGGTGGTCAGTAGGTTGGCCGCCTCCTTCACCTCCGTCAGGAAATCGGCAAGCTGCCGGCGTGTCATGGTGCCGGCGGCCATGGCCTCCTCCGCCGCCTCAACCTGCTGTGCCAGATGGGTGGCGGTGGTCAGCGCGGTGCCGACGGGGGTGTTCACCTCATGCGCCACACCGGCGACAAGACGGCCCAGGCTGGCCAGCTTTTCCGACTGTACCAGCCGGTCCTGCGCCAGTTGCAGCCGGTCGACGGTTTCCGAGAGATGCCTTGTCCGGTCGGCCACCTGATCCTCCAGCGCGCCATTCAGCGCGGCCAGACGGGCATTGGACTGCTTGGCCTGATCCAGCATCAAGCGCAGCCGGTCGATTAGCAGGGCTGCCTGCAAGAACAGCATGAAGCAGTACCCGGCCTCCATAATGCCGGTGAAGCCGACGCGGTGGACCAGGGCCAGATTGGACACGCCCAGCACGGTCCAGGCGATGGCCATGGGCAGGGCCAGCGGCTGACGCTGCTTGGCCGCTGTGCCCGTGGCCGCGATCAGGGTCATCATGGCCAGGATCAGGCCGATGGTGGCCGTCCAGGTCAGAAGCCAGGGAAACTGCAAGGTCCAAAGGCTGGCCACCGGCACGGCCAGGATGAACAGGAAGGAGGGCCAGGCCAGACCCTTTCGCAACGAACCGGGGAACAGCAGGGCCGCACTGGCCAGACAGGACAGCCAGACGAAGGGGAACATTACGTTGTTGAGGAAACCCAGCAACTGTCCCGGCAGGGAATAGAGCACCTCGCTGCCCAGCGGTGTGTTGGAGGTCAGCTGCACCAGGGCGATGGCCACCGACATGACGGCAAAGACCAGGCATTCCCGATCGCGCGGGCGCAGGACATAGAGAATCAGATACAGCAGGCCGATGGACAGGCAGACCGACAGGAAGGCCGTGCGGAAGGCCAGTTCCTGCTGCCAGTCGCCATACATGCTGTCGGCATCACCCAGCAGCAGGGCGCGCGGAATGCCGCCATAGCCGCCAAAGGCCGCCACCTGCACCGTGATGTCCAGCACCCCATCGATGGGGCCGACGGCGGAGATGGCCTTCTGCCCGGCGCTGTCGGTGCTGTCGGCGTCGGTGCCGACATTGCCGGCATAGATGGAGCGTTCGCCATTGACCAGGACGTTCCAGGCCACAAAGCGCTGATTATGGCGCATGGCCAGCGGCGGCGCATCCTTGGGCAGCAGCACGCGCAGGTGATAGGTGCCGATACCTTCGGCATTCAGCGGCACACCATCCACCTTCTGGCTGGTCCATCGGCCGGGCACGTCCAGCAGGGCGGGCGGCGGGGCGGAGCCGTCGGTGATCTGTGCCGGATTGACCAGACGGTCGCGCCAGAACTGCCAGTCGCCTTCCAGGAAAATCTGCCCGTCATGGCGGAAATCCCAGCCACGCAGGTCCAGCACGCCATCCACGGCCAGCGGACGTTGGGTGAAGGCGGCAGACAGGCCGACCCACAGGGATGAAAGGATCAATGTCGCGACAAGAGGCGCCCAGAACCAGCGCATCATACCGGAATGGCCCAAATAACGCTGCACGGCCATATTTCCGCACTATCCCGCAAAAGACGTTTCCTGCCTGTGACTTTGCGACAGTCGCGGCGGCGTTGCAATCGGCGCGAACGCCGGTACCGCCATCCATTTACAGAAAATACACCATTTTCCGGGCCACCGGTTGCGCAGGCCGGGGGCGGTGCTTATTTTCTTTGCATGAACAAGACCAAGCCGCCACCTGTACCCGCCGCCACCCTTAAACATCTGACGGGCCTGCTGATCGCCCTGGTGGTTGGCGCCGGTGGGGCCATGGCCGCCTGTACCGATGCCGCTGCCGATGGCGTCAACTGGCGCCGCTGCTATATGGATGGGCGCGACCTGAAGTCGGTGTCGCTGGTCCAGGCCATGCTGCGCGAGGCGACGTTCCAGCGCAGCGACCTGACAGGGGCGACCCTGACCGGTGCCGATGCCTATCGCGCCAAGTTCCTGTCGGCCCGCCTGGAGCGGGTGGTCATGGATGGCGCCCGTCTGATCGAGGCCGACCTGACCCGTGCCGAACTGTCCGGGGCCAGCCTGAAGAATGCCGATCTGCGCAATGCCAAGCTGGTGGGCGCCATCATGAAGGGGGCGGACCTGACAGGCGCCAAGCTGGATGGGGCCGACCTGCGCAATGCCGATCTGGCGGGTGCCCGTTGGGTCGATGGCCGGCTCTGCGGTGAGGGGTCGGTCGGGCAGTGCCATTGATCAGGGGGGGCTGATGCTTCACGGCAGCAATGCGCATAATATATTACCGCTAACTTTGACAAAATGGCCGATCTGAGCAATCTTCCCGACGCTTTCGGATGACGCGGGACTGTTTTGATGTTTTCTGTCGGCTTTCGTGCAGGATTTATTACTGTCTCAAGACAGAAAGATGTCATTGCCTTGCTTGTCACGGGTGAAGTGATGCCGGCCGATGTCGATCTGGCCATTGAGATCGGGCATGAATTGGGCATCTACCGTGGCTGCCGGTCTGTTCTGATTGATCTGCGCCGATTTGTTGGTGTTATTGACTGGGGCGTTGTCCGCCGTATGGGTCGGTATGCCCCCTGGGTACATGGGGCGGGCACGAAGCTGGCTTATCTGTTGCGGGAGGAGGGTTTGGCCCTGATGGCTGTTACAGCCTGTCATTATCCCCGCGCCTATCATAATGCCTTTCGGGATGAAGGGGCGGCCCGCGCCTGGCTGCGGGGTGATCCGCTCCTGCCACGGAATCTGGCCGCGTGACAATTGACTTGTCGGAAATCCGAAGCGATTTTCAGGAATGATCGTATAATTTATCCACGCCGTTATTGACGTGTTGGGTGGTGGAAGTCATAGTGCGCGCCGCTTTTCCGGTTAGCAGATTGTCCTGGCATGTTCTCCGTAGGTCACCGATCAGGCTACATCTCCATCGCGTTGAGCGAGGGGTTTCTCTGTTTCCTTTTGGCGGGTGATGTGCCGCCGGGGGATATCGAGATGGCCATGGAACTGGCGGTCGAGGATGCGATTCTGCGGCCAGACAACCGTGTCCTTGTGGATATCCGCCGGTTCACGGGATCCATCGATTGGGGCATGATCCGTGACCTGCGCCGGCATGCGCCCTGGACCCTGACGAACCAGCAGAGCGTGCGCTGCGCCTATCTTCTGCCAGACAATTACCCCCGCTTCCTGGTCATCTTGGCCAGTTTCTATCCGGGTGCCAAGCATCGCGCCTTCAAGGACGAGGCCTCGGCCCTGCGCTGGCTGGTGCAAAGCCCGGCCAGTGCCAGCGCCTGTGCTTGAGGATGTTCGGGCATGGCGCCCCTGCCGCCGATGAGGCTGGCGGGCGCTGCTGTAGACCGGTAAAAGGCTGGACAGATTGTTGAAATCCCGTCCGGAACCGACCGACATGGCCCTGATCACCCCCCGCACCCCCGCTGGCACCATGGAATTGCTGCCGCGCCGTCAGGTCACCTTCCAGCGTATGCTGGACACGATCCGCCGCAATTACGAACGGTTCGGCTTCATCCCGCTGGAGACGCCGGTATTCGAGGTGGCGGATGTGCTTCTGTCCAAGTCGGGCGGGGAGACGGAAAAGCAGGTCTATTTCGTGCAGTCGACGGGCGCCATCGAACAGGGGCACAAGCCCGATCTAGCCATGCGCTTCGACCTGACGGTGCCCACGGCCCGCTATGTCGCGCAGTATGAGCGCGAGCTGGCATTCCCCTTCCGCCGCTACCAGATGCAGCGCGTCTATCGCGGCGAACGGGCGCAGAAGGGCCGGTATCGCGAGTTTTATCAGTGCGATATCGACGTGATCGGCAAGGACAGCCTGCCCGTCGCCTATGACGCGGAAATGCCCGCCGTGATCTATTCCGTGTTCACCGAACTGAATGTCGGGCCGTTCCAGATCAACTTCAACAACCGCAAGATCCTGCTGGGCATGTTCGAGGCACTGGGGGTGACCGATGCCGGCATCCGCATCCTGGTGCTGCGGCAGGTGGACAAGCTGGACAAGCTGTCGCGCGAGGATGTTCTGAACCTGCTGACGGCAGACGGGATTGCCCTGTCTGCTGAACAGGCGGCCAGCGTGCTGGACATGATTGGGTTCAGCGGGTCGTCGGCGGACACGCTGGCCCATCTGGACCGCCTGGGCCTGGACAATGAATTGTTCAAGGAAGGGGTGGAGGAGCTGCGTCAGGTGGTGGCCGCCCTGATCGCGTTTGGCGTGCCGGAGACGCATTGGCGCATCAATCTGGCCATTGCCCGTGGCCTGGATTACTACACCGGCACCGTCTATGAGACGTTCCTGACCGATCACCGGTCGCTGGGTTCCGTCTGCTCCGGCGGGCGGTATGAGAATCTGGCCGGGCTTTACACCAAGTCGAAGCTGCCGGGCGTGGGCATCTCCATCGGCCTGACGCGCCTGTTCTATGCGCTGGAACAGGCCGGCATCGTCAAGGATGGCGACAGTTCCGTGCAGGCCCTGGTCACGCAGTTCGATCCCAGCCTGCTGAACGACTATCTCGCCATCGGTGCCGCCCTGCGCCAGGGCGGGGTGAATACCGAGATCTACCTGTCGCCCGACAAGCCTGCCAAGCAGTTCAAATATGCCGACAAGGCCGGCATCCGTTATGCGGTCATCATGGGCAGCGATGAGAAGACCAAGGGCGAGGTCCTGGTGAAGGACATGGTGGCCGGTACGCAAGTTGCCGTGAAGGTCGAGGAACTGGTGGGCTGGTTCAAGGGGGCGATTGGGTGAGGTGTTGCGCGGATTACGGCTTTGCCTAATCCGCGCTGTGGATGGTGATTTTCGCCACTTCGTCGCCATATTCCGCACCGGCGAACCCTATCCCCCACGTAATTCCGCCGTTTTCCGGGTTGGCACGGCTGTTGCTCTATTCAGGTCAGAACTACCCGATACCATCGGAGCCTGACCATCATGTCGCTGAAAGCCGCCCTGTTCGTCTCTGCCCTGACCCTGACCGCGCTGCCGGCGCTGGCGTTCGGGCCGCAGGATTATGCCGCCCGTGAGGTTACGGTGCAGGATGTCGTGGGCCGGCTGGAGGTGAAGGTGGATGCCGGCGCTTCCAAGGTGACGGCCAGCGTCACCGGCCCCGACCGCTGGGTACAGTTGGTCGAGGTGACGAAGGAAGGCGACGATCTGGTCATCCATCAGAAGGACAGCCCGCGTGACCGCCGCTGGCGCGACAAGGATGACTGGGTCACCGTCACCCTTACCGTTCCCGCCGGCACCAAGCTGGAGATTGATGGATTTACGGGGGAGGGGACGGTCGGTGACCTGCGCGGTGCCCTGTCCGTTGGCGGCATGAATTCCGGCACGCTGAACGTGGGCCGGGTGTCCACGGCCAGCATCGGTATTGATGGGTCAGGCGATATCAAGCTGGGCGACGTCGATCGCGATATCGAAGTGGAGATCAATGGCAGCGGCTCCGTCATCACGGGCCGCACCAGCGGCAAGACAGCGCTGGAGATCAACGGGTCGGGCGAGATCACGCTGGCCCACGCCAATGGCCCCATCAATGCCGAGATCAACGGGTCTGGCGATATCCGCATCCAATCCGGCGTGGCCGATCCACTGGCCGTGGAGATTAACGGTTCCGGCTCGCTGCTGCTGGACGGTGTTGCCCGTAACCAGAGCATTGACCAGTCCGGTTCCGGCAATGTCCGCGTGACGGGCCGGAGCAGTTAAGGGCGCCTTTCTATCTTGCAGTGATTGAGCCATCCCGCCGCCGACGGTGGCGGGAAACGGGGAAGTTTTGCCCACAACCAGGGCCGTGGGGGGCCTTTGATCATGCGTAAATCCGCTTTCATGCTTTTTGCTGGTATCGCATTCGTTGCCATGACCGGGCTTGCCCAGGCCGAGAATTCAGGCCCGATGCGGTTCGACGGATCGGCCCTGACCATCCGCGACGTGGTGGGCGAGGTGAAGGTGAATGTCGATCCGTCGGCCAAGGGCGTGATTGTCACCATCGATGCCAAGCCGGAGGAATTCCCAATGCTGTCGGCGCGGGCTGGTGATGGCGGCGTGGTCGTCGCTCGCACCAAGCCCATCGAAAAGCAGGGTCGCCGTGACTGGAAGATGGATGATGGCGACGTGGTCATCACCATCACGATCCCCAAAGGCGGCTCCGTCCGCATCGATGACATGGTCGGCAAGCTGGAAGTGGGGGACCTGGACGGCCCGCTGATCGCCGATATCCGCGCGGCGGCTGACCTGAAGACCGGCCGGCTGACCAGCGCCCGCATCGATGTGGCGGGGGCCGCCGGCATTCATACCGGCGACATTGCCGGCAAACTGGACCTGAACATCGCCGGAGCGGGCGATATTGATATCGGCACCGTGCGACAGGGCGCGGATATCAAGATCGCCGGTTTCGGCAATGTCGATGTTGCCGGCGTCAATGGCCCCGTCTCCGTGAGGGTCAGTGGCGTCGGCGATGTCGATCTCAATGACGGCAAGGTCGATCTGTTGGACGTGTCAGTGTCCGGCCTCGGCTCCGTCAATTTCGATGGCGAGGCCAAGGACCGCCGCATCAGCTCCTCTGGGATGGCCAGCGTGCGGGTCAATGGCAAGAAGGTTGCAGGGTAAAGTGCTTCCGCGCCCGACTGGGTTTAGCTGAATAACCGCGCGAAGAAGCCCTTGGGCTTTTCCGGGGCCTTACCTGCCTGCTTGGTAGGCGCGCTGGAGGGTTTGCCCAGCACATATTCGTTGCGGAACCGTTCAAAATCCTCCTTGCGGCCGAACTTGAACAGGACCTTCAGCACATTGCTGCGCAGGCCGGTATCCACGCTCATCTCTTCCTGCATGCCCAGGAATTCCAGGGCCCAGAGGCCCTTGATATTGGCGTTGATCCAATCCTCGGCCTTTTCCATGTCACCACGATTCTTGAATTTCATCGTGGTTTCAAAGCTATAGCTGCTCATGTCGTCAGCCCCTTTCAGCCGAACAGGTGGGACAGCACGACAAGCACGACGATGGCGCCGATCAGCGACAGCACGGGGTTGTTGCGCACGAAATCGGTCAGCGGCTCCAGGAAAGCCGGGCTGCCGGGCGGAGGCGCGGCGGTCGTCGAAGCGGCGGCAGCGGGGGCCGGGTCGGCATCGCGCGGCGGCGGCAGGGCGGCACCGGCCCCGGCGATCCGGTCTTCCAGTGCGGCCAGTCGGGCCTCTATCCGGTCCAGACGGGAGGTTTCCGCCGACGGGTCGGGTTGCGGGGTCAGTTCACTGTCACTCATCGCGCCAACCGCCTGTGATTGTCATACTGTTGCCATGGCAGGAACCAAGATAAACGTTTCGCATCCGCGATAGGAAGGGGGCATGGCATACCCCCATCCGATGGAGATAAGCCCGTTGCCCCCGCTTCCCCTGAACGGAGTAGTTGAATGCCGCGTTTCCTTTTGCGTCTGCCCGCCGCACTGTTCCTGGCGCTGACGCTTTCCGGCTGTGCCATCGGTCAGGACGGGCCGCCCAGCATGCCGGTGGTTTTGCTGGAGGAAACGGCGGCACCGGTGCGGGCGGGGGAACTGGTCTGGCGCGGAACCCTGCATCTGCGTGATGCGAATCCGGATTTCGGTGGCCTGTCCTCCCTGCGCGTCAGCCCGGACGGGTCGCAGTTCGTGGCGATCAGCGACCGGGGCAAGCGCCTTTCGGGGCGCCTCACCTATGGTTCGGCGGGGGAGTTGGTCGCGGCGGGAGATTACAGCATCGATCCGCTGCTGGGCACGGACGGGCAGGCGCTGCCGGGTTTTTTCAATGATACCGAAGGGTTGGCCCTGATCGGGGAGTGGCCGGGGGATGGCTGGGCCGTGTCGATGGAACGGCGGCATTCCATCCTGCGCTATCCGCCGGCCCTGGCCGGATCGGCAGCGGTGGAACTGCCGGTGCCGGATGGGTTTGCGGCACTGCCGTTCAATGCGGGGATCGAAACGCTGCTGTCGCTGCCCGACGGGCGCCTGCTGGCCATTGCCGAGGATGGGGACGGGCAGGGGCGGCACCGCGCCTGGATCGGTGGGCCGGGGGCGTGGCATGAGTTCACCTATCAGGGACTGCCGCCCTTCCTGCCGGTGGACGCCGCACGCCTGCCCGATGGCGGCATCTTGGTGCTGGAACGCCGCGTCGGCCTAGTGGGCGGCTGGGGCAGCCGCATCGTGCGCGTCGATTCCAAGGCCCTGTTGCCGGGGGCCGTTCTGGAAGGGCAGGAGATCGCCCGGTTGCAGCCGCCCATGGCGACGGAGAATTATGAAGGGATCGACACACGACCCCTGCCGGGTGGCGGGGTCGTGGTCTATCTGCTGTCCGACAACAACTTCAAACCGATCATTCAGCGCACGCTGCTGACCATGTTTGAGTGGAGGTCGTGATGGTGGATTACTCCACCACCCGCACCTTAACATAGGAACCGGGGGCCGGTTCGATGGGCGTCAGCTTGCCGTCGCCGGGTTGCCGTGCGGGGACCTTCGGCCCGGCATATTTCTGCACCCACTTCGCATATTCGGGCCACCAGCTGCCTTCAACCTGTTTGGCGCCGGCCAGCCACTGCTCGGGGTCCTTGGGCAGCTTAGTGTTCAGGAAGTGGCTGTATTTATTGGCTGCCGGCGGGTTGACGACGCCGGCAATATGGCCGGATGCGGCCAGCACGAATTTCACCGGGCCGCCATAAAGCTGGGTCGCGGCGTAGGTCGACTTCCAGGGTGTGATGTGATCCTCACGCGTGGACAGCATGAAGGTCGGGGTTTTGATCTTGCCCAGATCAATCTCCACACCCTTCAGGGTCAGCGCACACGGCTTCACCAGCAGGTTGCGCTGATACATGTTGCGCAGGTAGAAACTGTGCATGGCGGCGGGCATGCGGGTGGCGTCGGAGTTCCAGTAGAGCAGGTCGAACGGGAACGGGTCCTTGCCCAGCAGGTAGTTATTGACCACGAACGACCAGATCAGGTCGTTGGCGCGCAGCATGTTGAAGGTGGTCGCCATGGACTGCCCATTCAGGTAGCCCTGGCTGTTCATCTTCTCTTCCAGGGCTGCCAGCTGCTCCTCATCAATGAAGACAGACAGTTCGCCCGGTTCGGTGAAGTCGGTCAGGGTGACGAGGTAGAGAACGCTCTTGACCCGGTCATCGCCCTTTTCCGCCATATAGGCCAGCGTGGAGGCCGTCAGCGTACCGCCGATGCAGTAGCCGACCATGTTGATCTCCCGCTCCCCCGTCGCCTGTTCGATGGCGTCGATGGCGGCGAGCGGGCCGGCGGTCATGTAATCTTCCCAGGTCTTGGTCGCCAGATGTTCATCCGGATTGACCCAGGAGACGATAAAGACCGTATGCCCCTGATCGCACAGCCATTTCACCAGCGAATTGGCGGGGCGCAGGTCCAGGATATAAAACTTGTTGATCCAGGGCGGCACGATCAGCAGCGGGCGCTTATGCTGCTGCTCCGTCGTCGGGTTGTACTGGATCAACTGCATCAGTTCATTCTGATAGACGACCTGACCGGGGGTGGCGGCAATGTTCTTGCCCACCTCGAACTTCTTATAGTCGGTCATGGAGATGGCGAGCTGACCCTTGCCGCGTTCCAGATCGCCCAGCAGGTTTTCCAGCCCCTTGACCAGATTCTCGCCGCCGGATTCGATGGTGGCGCGCAGAACCTCCGGGTTGGTCAGGACGAAATTGCTGGGCGCCATCGCGTCCACGAACTGACGCGTATAGAAGTCCACCTTCTTGGCCGTCTTGTCATCCATGCCCTCCACCTCATGCACGGTGGATTGCAGCCAGCGGGCCGTCAGCAGGTAGGACTGCTTGATGTAGTCGAACAGGGCGTTCTCGTCCCAGGCGCTGTCCTTGAAGCGCTTATCCTCCTTGGCCGGCGCCACCACGGGGGCGGCTTCCTGGCCCAGCAGGCGCTGGGTGGTGCGCTGCCACAAAGACATATAGTCCTGCCACAGCGACATCTGTGCCTGCATCAGCTTGGCCGGGTCGGCCATCAGGCGGGCCGTCATCTCCATGAAGGCCGCACCGATATGCATCATGCCCTGGGAGGCGGAAGCGGAAGCGTCGCCGCCATTCTGCCGTTGCAGGAAATCCGACACCAGCCGCTGGCTCTGTTCGGCGATGCGCGCCATGTTGCGCGACATTTCGACCGGATCGGGGATCTTGATCTCGGGGCTTTGCGGCTCGGCCATGCTGACTTCCTTGACGTCACGTTTCCCAGGTGCGGGGACAGCGCCGATTCTGCATCACCCCGGGATGGGGCCGTCGGCTTTGTCCAGGATCGGTCCCGCATGCCAGCCTGTCCGATGGCGGTATGGCGGGCGGGTTGCCGTCCCGCTTTTTTTCATACACGATCCCTCCATGATTTTCACCGCTGCATACGTATCGCTCCGACATCTTCGCCTGGCCGCCATTGCCGCCATGCTGGGCCTGTCGGCCTGCGCCCAGGTGCCCGTGCCCGACATCGTGTTCGATGACGGGCCGGCGCCTGCGAAACCGTCGGAAATCACCGATGCCGACCCCGTGAAGGCCCTGACGGGCGCCCGGCCCATCCGCCGCGCCGACCCGTCGATCAAGGGCCGGGCCAATCTGGGCTCCGTCCCGGCCCGACCGGAGGAATTCTCGAACCCCATCGAACGCCAGGCCCTGATCGACCGGTTGCAGGCCGACCGGGCGGAAGGGGAGGCGGCGGGGGACGCCCTGCGTGCGCGGTCTACCGATCCGCGCGGCAAGCCCGACGATGTGCCCGACGTGCCGGACGCACCCCCGCCGGTGCCGCAGGCGCTGCCACGGGTGCCGGAGGGGGGGTGAGGATTTGGGGATGTTGTTCCCTCACCCTCCCAAGCCCGCCAGGGCTTGGGAGGGTGAGGGAACAACATAAGCAGTTTGTCCCCCGCCATCCCGCCCCGTCATGGCAGATTGGCGCGCATCCCGCGCAAAATCATGTCGCGGGGGGCTGTTGCGGTGCGCTACATATTTCGCCCCTTTCATTTTCAACCCGGTGCCCAGGTCCATGAGCGACACTGAATTCCACCGCATCAAGCGGCTTCCGCCCTACGTCTTCGCTGAAGTGAATGCGATGAAGGCGCGAGCTAGGGCCGC
Source organism: Niveispirillum sp. (assembly GCA_016463045.1). Taxonomy (GTDB): domain Bacteria; phylum Pseudomonadota; class Alphaproteobacteria; order Azospirillales; family Azospirillaceae; genus Niveispirillum. The sequence continues at coordinate 1,604 of JAEMSB010000062.1, read as the reverse complement.
CGCGGAGGACATCATCGATCTCGGCATGGGCAACCCGGACCAGCCGACCCCGCCGCATATCGTGGCGAAGATGATCGAGGCGGTCCAGAACCCCAAGACCCATCGCTATAGCCAGAGCCGCGGCATTCCCGGCCTGCGCAAGGCGATCAGCGCCTATTACAAGCGCCGCTTCGACGTCGATATCGACCCGGAGACCGAGGCCATCGTCACCATCGGGTCCAAGGAAGGCCTGGCCAATCTGGCCCAAGCCATCACCAGCCCCGGCGACGTGATCCTGGTGCCGAATCCGTCTTACCCGATCCATCCGTTCGGCTTCATGCTGGCCGGGGCCGCCCTGCGCCATATTCCGGTGAATAACGGCCTGGATGATTTCGTGCCGGCGCTGGAACGTGCCATCAAGCATTCGGTGCCCAAGCCCACCGCCCTGATCGTCAGTTTCCCCGCCAACCCGACGGGGCAGACGGTGACGCTGGATTTCTATCGTCCGATTGTCGATCTGTGCCTGAAGCACGGCATCTATATCCTGTCCGACATCGCCTATGCCGAGATCTATTTCGATGGCAATCCGCCGCCGTCGGTGTTGCAGATCCCAGAAGCGCGCGACATCACCGTGGAATTCAACAGCCTGTCCAAGACCTACAACATGCCCGGCTGGCGCGTGGGCTTTGGTGTGGGTTCCAAGAAGCTGGTGGGCGCGCTGGCCAAGTTCAAATCCTATGTGGATTACGGCGCCTTCACGCCCATCCAGGTGGCGGCCACGGCCGCCCTGAACGGGCCGCAGGATTGCGTCCTGGAAATCCGCGAGATGTACAAGCAGCGCCGCGACGTGTTGATCAAGGGTCTGCATGCGGCCGGCTGGATGGTGCCGTCGCCCAACGCATCCATGTTCGTCTGGGCCGAAATTCCGGAGCCGTTCAAGCATTTGAGCAGCCTGGAATTCGCCAAGGTCCTGATGCAGGAAGCCAAGGTCGCCGTCAGCCCCGGCATCGGGTTTGGCGAATATGGCGACACGCATGTGCGGTTCGGGCTGGTGGAAAACACCCAGCGCATCCGTCAGGCCACCAACAATATCAAGCTGTTCCTGGACAAGGCGCGCAAGATCAACGCGCCCATCACGTCCGAACCCGCCGCTGTCGAGTGAGGATCAATTCTGATGGTTGATGGCAAACCCTTGCGTATTGGTGTCGCCGGCCTGGGTACGGTCGGCGGTGGGGTTCTGAAGCTGGTATCGGCCAATGCCGATCTGCTGTCCAAGCGGACGGGCCGCCCCATTCAGGTGGTGGCCGTTTCCGCCCGTGACCGCAGCCGCGACCGTGGCGTCGATCTGTCCAATGTCCGCTGGTATGAGAATGCGGCCGATCTGGCCGTTGATCCCGATGTCGACGTGTTCGTGGAACTGATCGGCGGGTCGGACGGCATCGCCAAACAGGCGGTTGAGGCGGCATTGGCCGCCGGCAAGCATGTGGTGACCGCCAACAAGGCGCTGCTGGCCCATCATGGCGCGGCATTGGCCACCAAGGCCGAATCCGCCGGCCTGACCCTGGCGTTCGAGGCGGCGGTGGCCGGCGGCATCCCCGCCATCAAGGGCCTGCGCGAAGGTCTGG
>JAEMSB010000495.1 GCA_016463045.1 Niveispirillum sp. | reverse complement strand
TTGCCGCACCGCCCAGGTGAAGGAACAGAAGCTGTAGACGAAGATTGCCAGCAGCAGCAGCAGCTTGGCCTCGAACACCGTCCGGTCGGTCGGGTTCGTGAAGCCCAGTTCCATCACCACCTTGTAGGCACTGTCGGACGAGGCCAGCACGCCCAGCAAGCCGGCCAGCACCAGCACGGTCGTGGAGGCGAAGAAGGAGACGCTGTGGATCAGGTGGCCCATCAGCATGCTGTCCATCACCCGGTTGTCCCGGTACAGCATGTTGGTCATCCAGCGGATGCGGATGCGCAGCATGTGCTGGTTCAGGCTGGTGGGCGCCCCCTGCCGCCGGTCGGTCAGCCAGCCATAGCCCCACCAAAGCAGCACGAACCAGATAAACGCCACCCCATCAAGCAGCGTCAGGGACGAGAACAGCGGCGGCATGACAAACCCTCAGGCCAGGCGGTAACGCGGCGCCACCAGCCCGTTGAGATAGGTCTTCAACTCGGGCGTCAGCGGCTCGAATTTCACTGACACGGAACGGGTGGTGGCGTCCAGCGCCATGACCCGCGCCTGCACCGGAACCGGGTCACCCGCCCCCGGTGCGGCCACCAGCAGCGTGACCAGTTCGCCTTCCTGATAAAGGGCGGGATCGGCATCAATGGCCAGCCCGCCGAAGGACCAGTTGCGGGTGCGGGCCGTTCCCTTGCGGCTGCCCACGGCCAGGGGCGGCTGCACGAAACGGCGCAGGCGGCGGCGCTGCTTGGCGTCGCCATCGCCGGCGCGGGTGGCACCGGCCAGATCGGCACCGCGCATATTGACGCCGGTGACGATAGCCCCTGCCAGATCGGCCTTGCGCAGGATCGCGCCCGACAGGATGGCATTGGTCAGGTCGGCACCGCGCAGGATGGCGCCGTCCAGATTGGCAGGCCAACTGCGCCCACCCGACAGGGTCTTCGCCGTCAGGTCCACGCCGGCCAGATGCGCACCCGACAGGTTGGTTCGGCGCAAGGTGGCCCCCGACAGGACGGACCCGTCCAGCACCGCCTCCGTCAGGTCGCTATAGGACAGGTCGGCCATTTCCAGCCGGTTGTCGGCCCAGTCGGCGGCGGCCAGCCGGCAGCGGCGCAGGCGGGCTCCGGCCAAGTTGCGGCCATGCAGAACCAGCGGGTCCAGTTCCGCCATGTCCAGATCCAGCCGCGCGCCCTTAGCCCCGCCGGTTTCGATCCATTGCTCATGGGCATCGATCATGACCGACAGTTCCGCCGACGGAATACGCCGCCGGCTGGGTGAGGCGATCATGGTGGTCACACCTTCGGGCAGATGCCTGCCACGCGACAGCATCTCACTGTCGACCATGGTACCCGCCAGCTGCGCGCCCATCAGATTGGCGCCCGTCAGATCGACGCCCAGCATCACGCATTTCGACAGGTCGGCCCCGGCCAGATCGGCGTCCATCAGGTCGGCTCCGGTCAGGTCGCAACCCGTGAGCTTTGCCGAGCAAAGGATGGCGCGTTCCAGCCGCGCCTCCGTCAGAACGGCGGCGCCATCACGCTTGGTGGCCCCGCTGCTGTCGGACAGCGTACCCGACCGGAAATCTGCACCACGCAGAATGACGTCGTTCAAGGTGGCCCGGTGCAGATTGGCGCCGCGCAGGTCGGCGCCCGACAGGTTGGCGCTGGTCAGTTCCGCCCCTTCCAGATCGGCGCCGAACAGATCGGCCCGGGCCAGATCCGCACCTTCCAGGTTGCAGCCCGACAGGTTGGCCCCGGCCAGCTTGGCCTCCGCCAGACGCGCGCCCTTCAGCGTCAGGCCCGACAGATCCTGAAAGGCCAGTTCGGCGCGCCGACCGCCCTTGCCGTCAAGCCATTGACGGTGAAGCTGAAATTCCTTGCGCAGGAATTCCACGTCGCGGGCGGGCGTGCTCGTATTGGTCATTGGTCTTTGGCCCCGGAAACCGGCATTGGTGATTTTGTTATCTGCACCCTACGCTAGAGAATACCGCTCCACAATGCGGCGAAGCGATGTGTTCCGGGAATGGTTGACCCAACCTGTCTGTCACGTATAATACGACCGTTCGTTCTTTTTATGCTTAACCCCTGATGGATGCCGACATGACCCGCCGCAGCCGCACCTATGACTGGGACGCCCGCCCCTTGGACCCTGCCCTGCTGACCCGCCTGCCCGGGATCGAGATCATCCGGATGATAGCGCGCGGCGACCTGCCGGCGCCCAGCATGGCCGCGACCCTGGGCATCGGCCTGCTGCTGGGCGAGGTGGAGGAAGGCCGTGTGGTGTTTGAAGGGGAGCCAGGCGACCATGTGCTGAACCCGCTGGGCACCGTCCATGGTGGCTTCGCCGCCACGCTGCTGGACAGTGCCATGGGCTGTGCCGTCCATACCATGCTGCCCGCCGGGGCCGGCTACGGCACCGTGGACCTGAAAGTCAGCTTCCTGCGCCCCATCATGCGTGATGCCGGCATGGTTCGGGTGGAAGGCAAGGTGATCAATGCCGGTCGCACCCTGATGCTGGCCGAGGGCCGGGTGGTGGGCCGTGACGATGGCAAGCTTTATGCCCACGGCACCTGCACCTGCTTCGTCCAGGCCGGCAAATAGACCGCCTACACTATTATTTATTCACCTTCTAGTAGTCACCCCGCCGGAGCAGCCGGCGGGTTATACATGGACAGGGCAGCCGCGATGATGTCGGCATTGCCCTGCCCGTGCCCGGCCCTGGCATGGCCCTCTTCCGTCGCGGCAAGCCGGTAATAGTTCACCAGGAAAACCCGGATCGCCGCCGTCAGGGACGCGGCGGCGGGCTTCTTTTCCACGATGCGGGTGCAGATGTCGTGGACGTTATGTCCTTCACGCAACGCGACATCCGACAATGCGTCCCACATTTCCGGCTCCATGCGCAGGCTGGTGCGCTTGCCCAGAACGACGACGTTGCGGATGACCAGGGTGCTGCTGCCATCGGGCAGGTCTTCACCAGAGAAACGCTTTGAACGCGGCGGCACGGATGCCTCCCCACTGGACATGAACGGGACATGTCGGCATAAATCAATATGCAGACACATAAACCTATATGTCACGTCATATGACCAGATCAATCAAAATCAATCTTGGGTAAGTTGCACTGGTCGGAAACGATCGGACGGTCCGCAGGCGGGACCGGCCAGGGGCGCACCTCTCCAGGTGCATAGCCTTTGGATCATTTCTGGAGGCCGCCAAACAACGGCTGGCACGCAACAGCGTTCCCCCAGGATCCAGCATTGCCAGCCCGATTTATGGGAAGTCAGCGTCAGGCCTTATGAATAGCCAGCCTGTGCGACGGAAATACGGAAGGCATGCTGGGAGCGCCGATTACTCGGCCTCCGCCTCCAACGCCTCCATATCGGCATCGCTGAAGCCGAAATGATGCCCGATCTCATGGATCAGGACATGGCGGACCAGATGATCCAGGTCCTCCCCCGTCTCGCACCAATAATCCAGGATGGGCCGGCGATAGAGGAAGATCAGGTCCGGTTCCAGGCGCGGCTGCGTCACGCTCTGCCAGGGCATGCCCACACCACGATAGAGGCCCAGCAGGTCGAACGGGCTTTCCAGGCCCATTTCGCGCTCCGTCTCCTCGTCAGG
>JAEMSB010000061.1:12868-13464 GCA_016463045.1 Niveispirillum sp. | reverse complement strand
GGGTGAAGCCGACGGCGACCACGGCGTACAGCGCCAGGGCCAGCAGGAAGGCACGGGCCACGGCGGCAAGACCGGGCGTGGCGACGGCACCGGGCCGCCGTACCTCCTTCACCGCCGCCACCGCCCCGCCCGACGACAGGAAGGCATGTGCCTTGTAAAGCGAGTGGGCCACAATATGCAGTAGGGCCAGCGGCCACAGACCCAACCCGCATTGCAGCAGCATGAAGCCCATCTGCGCCACTGTGGACCAGGCCAGCGCCGTCTTCACCGCACTCTGCGTCAGCATGACCAGCGCGCCGAACAGCGACGTCAGCCCGCCCAGCAGCACCAGGGCCGCCATAGATGCCGTGCTACCCTGCACCACCCAGGCAAATGTGATCAGCAGGAACCCGCCGGAATTGATGATGCCGGCATGCAGCAGGGCCGACACCGGCGTCGGCGCCTCCATCACCTCTGTCAGCCAGCCATGCAGCGGGAAGGACGCCGTCTTCAGCAGGGCCGCCAGCACCAGGAAGCCGACGGCAGCCCCCGCCAGGGCAGGCAGGGCACCGGCCTTCGCCGCCTCGTTGATGGCGGTGATGTCATCGGTCCCGAAC
>JAEMSB010000061.1:0-12858 GCA_016463045.1 Niveispirillum sp. | reverse complement strand
GTATAGAACAGCAGCAGCTGGCGCAGCACCAGACCGATGGCAATCATGCAGCCCGCCAGCAGCCAGAGGCTACCCGCCTGCACCACAAGCAGGACCAAGGCCAGCACCAGCAGCATCAACCCATGGAAACGCCCCTCGCGCTCGGCCCCGTCCAGGTAGGTGCGGCTGTAGCGCAGGACGATCCACCCGATGAAACCCACCAGCGGCGCCATCACGGCCCCGATCATCGACAGGCGCAGCGGCCCCTCGCTGACCGGGCCGTCCAGGGCGAATTGCACCGTGCCCCCAATGGTGAGGGCAAAGGCCAGCAAGGCCGTGATCTCGGCCAGGGCGGGGATAGGTTTGGGGCGGCGGCCAGGGCGCAGCAAGGCAGCAGCCGCCACGACCGCCAACGCAGCCGGGGCAAGGCTCGACAGGATCATCGACCTCTCCAGGGGGTATGTGAATTTCCCGGTGGTGATAGCCGCTTCGTGACTTTCAGAAAATTACATCTTTTGATCGTTAACGTTCTGTTTTATAGAAATGATCCATGGCTATCCTCAATCTTCACCATCTGCGCCTGTTCCGGGCGGTGGCGCGCGACGGCACCCTGACGGGGGCAGCGCGGCAGCTGAACCTGTCACCATCGGCCCTGTCGACACAGCTGCGCACGCTGGAGGAACAGCTTGGCCATGACCTGTTCGAACGCCAGGGGCGTGGCCTGATTCTGACGGAGGCAGGGCGCATCGCGCTGGACCATGCCGAGGCGATTTTCCGGACGGCGGAGGATTTGAGCGCCACCCTGCGCAATGCCGCCGGTGGCCGCCGCGCCCTGCGTATCGGGGCGCTGGCCACCCTGTCGCGCAACTTCCAGATCGGGTTCCTGCGCCCGCTTCTGGCCCGCCCGGATGTGGAGATTGTCCTGCGATCGGGATCGCAGGGGGAATTGCTGCGCGGTCTGGACGCGCTGGCCCTGGATGTGGTGCTGACCAACCTTGCCCCGCCGCGCGATGCCGCCAGCCCCTATCTGATCCATCCGCTGGATGAACAGCCGGTCAGCCTGATCGGCACCCCGGCCCGGCTGGGTCCGGGGCGGGTGGCGCTGGCCAATCTGCTGACCAGCCACCCGCTGATCCTGCCCACGCCGGAAACGGCACTGCGGGCCGCCTTTGACGGGCTGGTGGCGCGGCTGGGCGTGTCGGTGCGCATCGCGGCGGAGGTGGATGACATGGCCATGATCCGTCTGATGGTGCGTGAAGATGCCGGCATCGCCGTCATTCCCGCCATCGTCGTGCAGGATGAGCTGAGCAGCGGCCTGCTGCGCGAGGCGGCGACCCTGCGCGGTATGGCCGAAAGCTTCCTGGCCGTCACGCTGGACCGCCGCTTCCCCAACCCGCTGCTGCGGGAACTGCTGTCGCAGCGGCGTTAATCCAGGGTCTGCCGGTATCGCTTCACGGCGAGCACCGATACCGCCAGCAGGAACACCAGCATGGGCCACAGGTCGGGCCAGACCTGGGGGAAGCCGCTGGCTTTCAGCATCACGCCGCGCACCACGCGCAGGAAATGCGTCAGGGGCAGACCCTCCCCGATCACCTGCGCCCAGGCGGGCATGCCCCGGAAGGGGAACATGAAGCCCGACATCAGGATGGACGGCAGGAAGAAAAAGAAACTCATCTGCATGGCCTGCAATTGATTGCGGGCGAGCGTGGAGAACAGGAAGCCAACGGCCAGATTGGCGGTGATGAAGATGATCATGCCGCAGATCAGGGCCAGCGGATTGCCCAGCATCGGCACCCCGAACAGCAGGCGCGCCGCCCCCATGATCACCATCACCTGCACCGCCCCCACCAGGATGAAGGGCGCCAGCTTGCCCAGCATCACCTCCGTCGGGCGCACGGGCATGGCCAGCAGGTTTTCCATGGTCCCGCGCTCCCGCTCCCGCGTCACGGCCAGGGCGGTCATGATGATCATGGTCATGGTCAGGATGGTGCCCATCAGGCCCGGCACGATATTGTGTTGCGTCAGGCCTTCAGGGTTGTAGCGGCGATGTACGCGCAGCTCCACCGGTCCCGGTGAAGGCGCCAGCGTCGCCAGCGGTCCCGTCAGGGTACCCGCCATCACGCTGTCCAGAATGCGCTGAAGCGCGCCGACGGCGTTGCCCGTGGCGGCGGGGTCGGTGGCATCCGCCATGACCAGCAGGGCCGGGCGTTCACCGCGCATCAGGTCGGTGCCAAAGCCCGTGGGGATTTCCACCGCGAACTGCACCTTGCCCTGATCCAACAGCAGGTCCAGCTGTTCGGGGCTGTCGGCGGTCAGGGCCAGTTCGAAATAATTGCTGGTCTGCAGGGCGCTGACGATGGCGCGGCTGAACTCGCTATTGTCATGGCTCAACACGGCGGTGGGCAGATGCTTGGGATCGGCATTGATGGCAAAGCCGAACAGCATCAACTGGATCAAGGGGATGCCGACCATCATGGCGAAGGTCAGGCGGTCGCGTTTCATCTGGATGAACTCCTTGATGATGATCGCGACCAGCCGGGCGGGGGAGAAACGGGGAGAGAGGCCAGGGGCGTGTGTGGTCATCATACGTGCCCTCCCGCACCCGCCGGTTTCTGGAAATTGTCGGGCACCGATCCCATCAGGTGGATGAAGGCATCCTCCAGCGTCGGGTCGCCGCGCCGCCAGTCCAACTCCGCCTGACCCTGGAACCCGGCGACACTGGCATCCAGGCTGACGGCGTCCGGTCCGCTGACATGCAGGGTGTTGCCGAAGGGGGCGATCATGCTGACCCCCTTCTGTCCGCGCAGCGCCCGGTCCAGGGCGGCGATACGGTCGGGCGGACCGGAGACGTGCCAGGTGGATAGGCCCGATCCCGCCACCACCTCCTCCACCGTCCCATCGGCCAGCAGGCGGCCATAGGCAAGGTAGGCGATGCGGTGGCAGCGCTCCGCCTCGTCCATGTAATGCGTGCTGACAAGGACGGTCATGCCATCGGCGGCCAGCGCATGGATCTCGTCCCAGAATTCGCGCCGCGCCTTGGGGTCCACGCCTGCCGTCGGTTCATCCAGCAGCAGCAGCGCTGGCTCATGCAGAATGCAGGCGGCCAGCGCCAGCCGCTGTTTCCACCCGCCCGACAAGGTGCCCGCCAGCTGATCCCGGCGATGGGCCAGGCCCAGCCGGTCCAGCGCCGCCGTCACCCGGCGGGGCCGGTCGGCCAGGGCATAGAGCCGGGCCACGAATTCCAGATTCTCCTTGATGGTCAGGTCTTCATAGAGGCTGAATTTCTGGGTCATATAGCCGACCCGCTGCTTGATGGCCCAGGCATCGCGGCGGATATCGAACCCCAGACATGTGCCTTCCCCGGCATCGGGGACCAGCAGGCCGCAGAGCATGCGGATGGTGGTGGTCTTGCCGCTGCCATTGGGGCCCAGGAAGCCATGGATTCGGCCCTTGCCCACGCGCAGATCGACATTGTCAACCACCGCCCGGTCGCCAAACCGCTTGGTCAGGCCGCGCACATCGATGGCAATGGCGGGATCGCTGCCGGTCATGGTGCCGGCTCCGCCGAAACCGGCTGTCCGGGCGACAGGGCGGCGGGATCGGGGGTCAGCGCCGCCTCCACCCGATAGACCAGCTTGGCGCGGGTTTCACGACTATAGATGACGGGCGGGGTATATTCGGCTTCCGTGGCGATGCGGGTGATGCGCGCCGACAGGCCGGGCTTGCAGCCATCGCAACGAACGGAAAGGGTCCCGCCCGGCGTCAGGGCCGCCCGCCGCGCCTCCGGCACGAACAGCACCAGCTTCACATGGCCCGGCGGCAGCAGGCTGACCACGACACCGCCGGCAGGCGCCCATTCACCGGGCCGGCGCACGATATCGTCAACTAACGCGTCGGCGGGGCTGTCGACATGGCGCTGCGACAGCCGCCATTCGGCCTGCGTCAGGGCGGCGCGGGCGGCGGCCACGGCGGCCTCTGCCGCTGCCACCTGATCGGGCCGTGCGGGCAGGCGGGCCGTGGCAAGGGCGGCACTGGCCTGTTCCAGGCGGGCGGTGGCCTGGGTCGCCGTGGATTGCGCCTGTTCCAGCCTGGCGCGCGCCGCGACATTGTCGGCAGCCAGCGATTTCTGCCGTTCCAGGTCTTGCCGGGCCAGCTTCAGGGCGGCATCGGCCTGCCGCCGCTGTGCCTCCAGCCCTGCAATCTCCTCCGCCCGCGCGCCCAGGCGCCGGTCGGCCAATGCGGCTTCGGCCTGGGCCAGCACGGCCTTCGCTTCGGCCAGGGCGGCCTGTGCGGCAGTATCATCCAGGGTAAAAAGGCGTTGACCGGCCTTGACCATTGTCCCCTCCGTCACCGGTACCGCACCGATCCAGGCGGCTTCCGGTGCAGCGATGCGCAGATAGTCACCCTCGACATAGCCCTGGAACGAACCTGTGTCGGCGGAACGGCCGCAGGCCGCCAGAGGCAGTACAACAAGAAGCGCAAACAGACGGCGGATCATGGGGCACCTCCGGTGCCGGTTGGTGCCTTGATGGCGGTTAAGAACAGGTCGGCATGGGTCGAAAGGACGCGGTCGATGGGCATCGGCGTCTGCTCCACCGGTGCGAAGGTGGTCTGCCAAAGGGCGGTCAGCACGACAGGGCCCATAAACAGGCGTGTCATGATGTCCAGGTCGGGCAGGGGCCGGAACTCTCCCTTCTCAACCCCTTCGCGGAACAGGCCGTTCAGCAGCGCCTGCCCGCGCGCAATCACCTCCTGCCGGTAAAAGCGGGCCATGTCGGGGAAGTTTCCGGCCTCCGCCAACACCAGTTTCGGGATGGCTACCAGCTTTGGATCGGCCAGCACCTGGCCCAGCATGGCCAGGATGGCCCGCAGTTTCGCCTCCGCGCCCAAACCCGCCATTGTTGCGGACTGTTCAAGCGTCGCGATGCGCGGCAGCAGGGTTTCGCGCACCAGGGCTTCAAACACCGCGTCTTTAGAAGGAAAATAGAGATAGAAGGTGCCCTTGGCCACACCGGCGCGCCGGGCGATATCCTCCATCCTTGTAGCGGCGAACCCTTTCTCCACAAAGCAATCCAGGGCAGCGGCCAGCAACTCGGCGGGCCGTGTATCTTTGCGGCGCGTGCGCGGGCGAGGCAGATCGTTCATTCGCCAACCTAATAACTGACCAGTCAGTCATTATTGCGCCTGATTGACTCCTGAGTCAATCTGTCCGCCCAACGGGCAGGGCCCCATCTACGCAGCATGCAACCTCAGGCCACGTGATTGAATGCAATCGATATCGAATAACATTCACCATTGAATGTTTCTGCCTTGGTCGTGTATGCCACGATTCATTGCAGCAACCATTTGCTAATAAAGTAATTTTAGCTTTTCCTTAACTTCACCCGGCAAATGAATGCCGAACCAACGAGTGAGGCCGACCGTGGACAACACCGCCGCAGAACGTGAGGAACGTCTGGCCTTTGTAGGGATTGATGCTGGCGTGCGAGCGACGTTGGCGGAGGCGCGGCCGCGTATCGCCGCTGCCCTTCCCGGCATCATTGACGCCTTCTATGCCGACCTGCGCCGCTGGCCGGAAATGATGAAGATGTTCCGCAATGATGCAGTCATGCGGCACGCCCGCGACCGGCAGTTGGAACATTGGCTGAACCTGTTTACGGGCCGCTTTGACGAGGCTTATTTCAGCAGTGTGAAGGCCATTGGCCGGGTGCATTCCGTGCTCGGGCTGGAGCCGCGCTGGTATCTGGGCGCCTATGCCACCACCCTGTCGCGCCTGTACAAGGCGTTGGTGACGGGGTCCACCAGCCGCTGGCAACCCGCCCGGGCGGAGGCGAAGCTGGCGGAGACGATGCGCGCCATCAATCTGGCGGTCATGCTAGACATGGATATGGTCATCTCTGTCTATCTGGATGAGAACGCGGCCCGGCATGCCCGGCAACTGGATGAAATCTCCGGCCGCCTGGATGCCCATGTCCGACATATGGTGGATGGCGTGGCACAGGCGGCGACGCAGCTAGATGGCAGCGCGCGGCAGATGCGCCAATCGGTGGCAGAAACTACCGATCTGGCGCGGTCTGCGCAGAAGGCCGCCGACCGGGCGACCGACAATGTCAGCACGGTCGCCTCCGCCTCCGAAGAACTGTCTGCCTCCATCGGCGAAATCGTGAACCAGGTCTCTCGATCCACCGACGTGGCGCGTGAGGCGGTGGTGGAGGCTGGCAACGCCGATGCCACCATTGGCGCCCTGGCCGAAGCGGCGGGCCGCATCAATCAGGTCGTGGACCTGATTGCCGACATTGCCGAGCAGACCAACCTGCTGGCCCTCAACGCGACGATCGAGGCCGCAAGGGCGGGGGAGGCCGGCAAGGGCTTTGCCGTGGTTGCGGGCGAGGTCAAGCAGCTGGCCAGTCAGACGGCCCGTGCCACAGAGGATATCGCGCGGCAGGTGGCGGAAATGCAGGGCCGCATGGGCAAGGCGGTGGACGCCATCGCCACCATCGACCGCACCATCCGCGAAATGGACCAGATTTCCGGTGCTATCGCCGCCGCCATGGAACAGCAGGGTGCCGCCACGAAGGAGATTGCCCGCAACGTTCAGATGGCCGCCATGGCCACCGCCGAGGTGGGGGAGAATGTGTCGGGCGTGTCGGGCGCCGCCGATGCCGTTAACACGGCTGTCGGCCAAGTTGGTCACGCGTCGGCGGCACTGTCACAGGAAGCCGAGGGGCTGCGGCATGGCTTCGACAGTTTCATCGCGGAACTGCGCGCTGCCAAATAAGAGAAATCTGATATTCTAACCCCCTGTCAGAAACGGATAACATCCTATAGCCTGCGCGATGCCGCTTCTGGATTCTCACCTCTGGCTGTATAGTCACACGCAGAAGCGGTTGCCGGATATGGCAACAGGAGGATCGGATGGAGCGGCAGGCCCGTACCGGTTATGGCGTGGCGGCTTTGCTGCTGCTGTCGGGCTGTGCCCTGCTGGCCGGCGGCATCTTCAAGGTTGTTCCGGAGCCGGAACGTCCCCTTCAGATCGGTACCAATCTCTGGCTCGGCTATGAGCCGTTCCATCTGGCCCGCGCCGCCGGCGAGTTGCCGGAAGATGTGACGTTGGTGGAGGCGCGGTCATCCCCCGCCTTGATGGAGGCCGTATCCGCCGGCAGCCTGGATGGCGCCGCCCTGACCATGGATGAGGTAATGCGCCTGGAGGCGGCGGGGCGTCCCATGGCGGTGCTGGCCGTTCTGGATATATCCCATGGGGCCGACGCCGTCCTGGCTCGCACGCCGGAGGTCAGGGAGACGCCTCTGATCGGGAAACGGATAGGGGTGGAAACCGAAGGTGTCGGTGCCTTCGTCCTGCACCGTTTTTTGGAACGCCAGAATGTCCTGCCGTCCCAGGTGCAGGTGGTGCCCGTCGCGGCCGGCGACCATCTGGACGCCTTTGCCAGACATGACCTGGACTATCTGGTCAGTTATGAACCGTTGGTCGGCCGGTTGGAAGGGCAGGGGGCCGTGCGCGTGTTCGACAGCGCCGCGATGGCGCGCGAGGTTGTTGATGTGCTGGCCGTGCGCCGTGACCGTCTGCCGGGGCGCGACGATACGCTGCGCCGCCTGCTGTCCGCCTGGTACCATGGCGTGGGCCTGTTGAAGGAAGGCCGCCCGGATGCATGGGACCGGGTGACGCGGCGTCAGGGCATCACCCCGGAACAGTTGGCCCGCGTCCTGTCCGGTCTGGAATTCCCCGACAGTGCGGGCAGCAGGGATATGCTGGTTCCCGGCACGCCGGCGCTGGAACCGGTGCGGCGCTGGCTGCACGCGACGGGGGAGGTGACAGGCCCTGTCGACCCCCTGCTCGACCCCTCCTATCTGCCGCGATAAGGGGGACGGGATGATACAGCCCACCTTGTTGCGCCTGATGCTGTTCCCGCCGCTGCTGGGCGTGGTCATGATCGGCTTCGCAGTCTGGCTGCTGGCCTATCCCGCCATGGTCCATGATGTGGTGGAACGGGAATGGCAGGCCTTTGCCCAGGCCGGGGCCGCCGCTGCATCGGAAATGTCCCATCATATCGATGGACCGGACGGGTTCGATGTCGATGCCGTTGACCGTATCGCCCTGCGAACCCATGCCGATCATGTCTTCCTGGCCGATAGGGCGGACCGTCTGGACTTTGCCAACGACATCCTGTTTCAGGGCACCACACTGTCCTCGCTGGATATCGTGCCGGCCCCGCTGCGCAAGGCTGTGGCGGAGCGGGCCTGCGGGCGCGGTCTGGTGGTGGGTGATGGGGAGAAATGGGTGGCCGGTTGCTGGCCCATCACAGACGGGGTGCGCTTGTCCAGCGCGTCCAGCCCCCTGGCCGGGCATTTGGTGTTGGTGCGCCGTATCGACTGGGTCATGGCGCAGGCCCGTTCCGACCTGCTGAACCAGAGCATGCGCCTGGGCGGTGTGCTGCTGGTGCTGGTCGGGCTGCTGCTGTTCTTGTCGGTGCGGCTGATCATTGTGCCGGTGGCCAGCATGGCCACCCGTCTGGCGCGTGTGGGGGATGAGGATGAGCCGGTCCGCCTCGCCACATCCCGCACCGGTATCCGGGAGTTGCGTGATTTCACGCTGGTGCTGAACCATGCCCTGTCCGCCCTGCGCCGGCGGGAGCGGGAATTGCAGTCGATCCTGGACACGGCGGTCGATGGGATCATCACCATCGACGGATCGGGCACCATCCTGCAGGCCAACCGCGCCGTGGCACAGCTGTTCGGTCATCCGGTCGAGACGCTGGTGGGCCGCAACATCACCGTGCTGATGACGGATCATGACGTTGACCGGCATGACAATTATATCCGCTCCTACATGGACACCGGCCATGCCCGTGTCATCGGCAAGGGGCGGGAGGTGGTGGCAAAACGGGCCGATGGCGCTACCTTCCTGGCCTGGCTGTCGGTGGGGCGGCTGGAACTGGCCAGCGGTCTGCATTTCACCGCCGTGATGCGTGACGTGACGGCGGAGCGGGAGGCGGAAATCGCCATGCACCGGCTGGCACATCGCGACCTGGATCTGGATATCCTGAACCGCCGTTCCTGGACCAACGAACTGTCGGGTTTGCTGGAACAGGGGGCGGATGGCGAAGGGTTCTGGGTGCTGCTTGCCCATGTCCGTAATCTGGACGATCTGGTGGTGACCTTCGGCCCGCAGGTGGAGACGCCCGTGATGGGCGCCATCAACCGCCGCATTCTGGAACTGCTCAGCCATTGCGAATTGTCGGCGCGCCTGACCCGGACCCAACTGGCCTATGCCGTGGCGGCGCCGGGTGGGGAGGCCGATCCCTATCTGACGGCGGCCCTGTCGGCGGCCTTCCGCGACGGGGTGGATCTGGGTGGCCTTTCCATGCTGCCCGACGTGCATTTCGTCGTCCTGCCCCGTGCCCAGGCCTATGAAAGCCGCGAAGCCCTGTTGCTGGCCCAGGATGCGGGCGCCAGTTGGGCCGCGCAGACGGCGGATCAGCGCGCCAGCCCCGTCGTCACCTATGAAGATCAGGTGGCAGGCGCCATCCGCGAACGCACCGCCGTGGCCGCCGAACTGCCCGCTGCCATGGCCGTCGGCCTGCTGTACCCCGTGTTCCAGCCGCAGGTGCGCCTGCGCGATGGCAGCGTACGCGGGGTGGAGACGCTGGTGCGCTGGCGCCGGGCGGATGGCAAGCCGGGACCCGGCCCCGCCTTGTTCATTCCGGTGGCGGAACGGATTGGGCTGGTGGGGGATATCGACCGGCTGGTGGCCAAGCGCACCCTGGAGCATCTGTCGTCGGGCCGGCTGGGCCTGCCGCGCGATGCCGTCATCTCCATCAACGCATCGGTCAAGGAACTGGCCGACCCCATCTGGCTAGACGGGTTGATGGACATTGTGCATCAGGCCGGCGTGTTTCCGGGCCGGCTGGAGATTGAGGTTACCGAAACGGCGGTGATGGAGAATCTGGACCGTACGGCGGGCGTGCTGGCGCGGCTGCGCGCGGCGGGGGTGAAGGTAGCGATCGATGATTTCGGCGCCGGCTACGCCTCGCTCTCCTACCTGAAGCATCTGCCCGCCGACCTGATCAAGATCGACCAGGGCTTCATCCGCGATCTGGCCGACAGCCGCCGGTCGCGCCACATCGTCGGCTCCGTCATCACGCTGGCCCATGATCTGGGCATGGAGGTGGTGGCCGAAGGCGTGGAGAATGCGGAGACGGCGGGGATACTGACCGAGCTTGGCTGTGATATCGGCCAGGGCTGGCATTTCGGCCGCCCGATGGAGGCCGAGGCGCTGGCTGGGTTTGTGGCGGGACGGGTGTGATCCGCCTCTATTCGACCGGGATCGTGCTTTCCCGCTTCACCAGCTTATAGGCCAGCAGCTTCTGTTCCGGCCCGTCGCCGCTGCGGCCCGGCTGCCATTTGTTGCGCATGGCATTGGCCAGGGCGGCTACGGCGGCCTTGCCCATGGCGGCGATGGGCTGGCGGATGGTGGTCAGCGGCGGCCAGACGGTGGTGGCGATCAGCGTATCGTCGAAACCGGCCACCGACAGATCGTTCGGTACATCCAGGTGCAGGCGGTGGGCGACAGAGATGGTGGCGGCGGCCATGTCATCATTGGCCGCGAAGATGGCGGTCGGGCGCGGATCGGCGGCCAGCAGCTTTTCTGCCGCCTCCAGGCCCGATGCGTAATCATACTGGCCCTGTTCGACCAGGATGTCGGCAGGCTTCAGCCCCGCCTCGGTGCAGGCATCCATGAAACCATGGTAGCGCATGTCCGATGCCGACTGGTTCTTGTTGCCCTTGATATAACCGATGCGGGCGTGGCCCAGGCCGATCAGATGCTCTGTCATCTGCTTGGAGGCCGCGTAATTGTCGATGCGGATGGTGGGCAGATGCGGGTTGGGCCGGCCCGTGGCCACGGCCACCGCCAGCACATTCGCCTCTTCCAGCATAGTCAGGATCGGCTTGGACTCGCACAGCGGTGGCGGGAGGATGAAGGCATTGACGCCACCGGCCAGCAGCTTGGTCACCGACGCTGTCGCCTTGGCCGTGCCGGCGCATTTTTCCACCACCAGCTGATGGCCTTCCCGGCTGCTTTCATCCAGGGCGCCGACCAGAAATTCCGACAGATAGGCACTGGACGGGTTGGAATAAAGCAGGCCGATGCGCAGCACCTCTGAGCCTGCCAGACGGCGAGCGGCAGGGTTGGGGGTGTAGTTCAGTTCCTTGATCGCCACTTCGACCAGGGCGCGGGTATTCTCGTTGACCTTGTCATCCTTGTTGATGACACGCGAAACCGTCATGGATGAAACACCGGCACGGGCCGCCACCTCACGGATGGTCACCGCCTGGGTACCGCGCCGCCGTTGTCTTTCCATGATCCCCCCTGGGTTTGAAACCGCCCCTTTATCGGCCCGCCACGACGGCGGTGCAACTTATTCGTGGCAAGGATGAGCCGTGGGTCAGGTCGAGCCGCAGGCGAGCCCTGACATCCAATGGCACTGTCGCGTGTCAGGGCTCGGGCTTCGCCCTCGATCTGACCTACGGCCTCATCCCACGCGTCAGCCTTCCATCTTCTCCAGCTCCCGGCCCTTCGTCTCATGCACCATGGCGCGGACGAAGAAGAAGGAGATCAGGGCGAAGAAGGCGTAGAAGCCATAGGCACCCGTCAGGCCGATGGTGGTCAGCATGATCGGGAAGGTCATGGTGATGCCGAAATTGGCCGTCCACTGGGCAAAGCCCGACACGGCCAGACCGGAGCCACGGATCTGGTTGGGGAACATTTCCCCCAGCATAACCCACATGACGGGGCCCCAGGAGAAATTGAACAGCACCGCATAGGCATTGGCGCTGATCAGGGCGATAACGCCGACATTGTCGGACAGATGCAGCTTGCCATCGACGATGGAGCCCGATGCAAAACAGGCGACCATGATGCCCAGCGTGATGGCCATGCCCGCCGACCCGATGGCCAGCAGCGGCTTGCGCCCCAGCTTGTCCACCAGCGCCATGGAGGCAAGGCAGCCCAGAATGGACAGCGCGCCCGACAGGATGTTGATGCGCAGCGCGTCGGCCTCGGAGAAGCCCACCGCCTGCCACAGCACCGCGCCGTAATAGAACACGACATTGATGCCGACCAGCTGCTGGAACACGGCCAGACCGATACCGACCCAGACGATGGGACGGACCTTGCCCGTGGCCTTGTCCAGAAGGTCGGACAGTTTGGGCTTGTGCTGATCCTGGGCGAGGCTTTCGCGGATTTCGACCACCTTGGCCGCAGCAGCGGTCGGGCCGAACAGGCGTGTCAGGACGGCGCGCGCCTCATCCTCCCGGCCTTTCACCACCAGATAGCGCGGGCTTTCCGGGATGATCAGCAGGGCCAGGAAGAACAGGCCGGCGGGGATGACCTGTACCCAGAACATCCAGCGCCAGGCCTCATAGCCCAGCCAGAACGGTTCCGTCGAACCGCCGGCGAAATGGGCGATCAGGTAATTGCCCAGGAAGGCGCCGGTCAGACCGGAGATGATCATGATCTGCTGAACGGACGACAGGCGACCCCGGATGGAGGCCGGCGTCACCTCGGAGATATAAGCTGGCGACAGGACGGAGGCAGCGCCGACGCCCAGACCGCCGATCAGGCGGCCGATCACGAAGACCGACGAGGTGTGAGCCGCCCCCGTCATGATGGCCGACAGGATGAACAGCAGGGCAGCGATCATCATCACATTGCGGCGGCCCATGATATCGGCCAGCCGTGCCGCGCTGAACGCACCGGCGGCACAGCCCAGCAGGATCGACGCGACATTGAAGCCCGTATCGATGCTGTTGGAATTGAAGGCCTTTTTCAGGCCCTCGACCGTGCCGTTGATAACGCCGCTG
>JAEMSB010000494.1 GCA_016463045.1 Niveispirillum sp. | reverse complement strand
TCCCCTTCCCCCGACAATGCCGGAGCCGCCCCATGGCCAGGGTACGCAACCCTATGATCCGTATGCAGAAAGTGACGATCCTATACCCGCCAGGTGATAAGGATGCCGGCCATCATCTGGCTGAAATCCTGCGTCAGGCGGGGCAATCCCCCGGACGGCTGGGCATGGCACGGGTCATTCCCATGGCCCCGAAACGGACCAAGACGGTGCGGAGGTGATGAAATGAACGTTCCATTTATCGCCGGGAACTGGAAAATGAACGGGCTGCGCGCCGATGGGCTGACCCTGGCGCGCGACCTTGCGGAATGGCTGGAAACGGTGCGGCCAGGGGTGCAGATGCTGATCTGTCCACCCTCCACCCTGCTGTCCGATATCACCGCGCTGGCGGGGTCCGGGCCGTTGCTGGTCGGCGCGCAGGATTGCCATCACCGGGCATCTGGCGCCCATACGGGCGATCTTTCCGCCGCCATGCTGGCCGATGCCGGGGCCAGTCATGTCATCCTGGGCCATTCCGAACGGCGGTCACAGGGGGAAGTCAGTGCCCTGGTAGCAGCCAAGGCAGCGGCAGCCCTGTCGTCCGGGCTTCGCCCCCTGATCTGTATCGGGGAAACACTGGTGGAGCGGGAGGCGGGATTGGCCGGCACCATCGTGGCCCGGCAGCTGCGCGACAGTCTGCCGCCCGGTTTGAATGCGGACAGCGTCATCATCGCCTATGAACCCGTCTGGGCCATCGGTACGGGCCGTCATGCGGATGCTGGTACCATCGCCGGCATGCATGCGCTGATCAAGGCAGAACTTGCCACGCTGCTGCCGGGTGGCGGGGATGTCCGCGTGCTTTACGGGGGATCAGTGACGGCGGCCAACGCCGCCAGCATCCTGCACCTGCCCAGCGTGGATGGGGTGCTGGTGGGCGGGGCCAGCCTGAAACCCGCAGATTTCAAGGCTATTGCGCTTGCCGGGCTGGGCGGCGCCTGACGCGCCGCCTCACCGCTTACTGGTAGTAGGGCTTGTCCGGCCAGCCTTCCGGCATGTCGGTCCCGTAATAGCCCCCACCCTTGCGGAACCGCTCCAGACGCTTCAGTTCGCCCGGATCGGCCTTCACGTCCCAGGTGCGCTTACCATTGGTCAGGTCGGCCGGTGTCAGGACCAGCGGTTCCCAGACGCGCGCGCCCGATACGTCATACAGGGTCATGGTCAGGCTAGGCTTGTCGCCCATCTGGAAATCCAGCACCCCGACATTGACGCTGCGGTTCCAGGTGTCGCGAATGCGCACCTCCGGCATCTGGCGCAGGTTCTTGGTAGCTGGCATCTGAGCGAGCGGCGAGGAGCAGAGATCATAGATGTCGTACCCGCCATGGGCGGATCGGGGGATACAGTTCAGCTCGCCCATATGGCTGTCGCCGGAAATGCAGACGACACCGCCGATATTCCGGTCGCGCACGAAATCGAAGATCTCGTTCCGCTCCGTCATGAACACGCCCCAGCTGTCTCCACCCTTTTCATTCTCCGCCGTGGACCATCCGGTGCCAGAAACCAGCACCTTGAATATCGCCTTGCTTTCCAGCAGCCCGGCTTTCAGCCACGCCTTCTGTGCGGCGCCCAGCATGGTCTTGCCGGCATCGTCGCGATTGTCGGTGGGATCGCGGTAATAGCGGCCATCCAGGAAGAAGAAATCCACCCCACCATAGGATTGCTTGAAATAGACACCCTTGCTGTCCGCCTGCCCAAAGGACGGATTGGGCCAGTAATGGCGGAACACGTTTAGCGAACTGTCCTTGTAGGGGCTGGTGCCGTCCGATCCGTTATAGCCGAAATCATGATCGTCCCAGATGGCCAGTTGCGGTGTGCCGCGCAGCAGCGGTTCCAGGCGGCGGACCAGCCGTTCTCGCCCATACAGCTCGGCCAATGCCGCCGGCTCGTCGCTGTCGCCATAGATATTGTCGCCCAGCCAGAAGAACATGTCCGGCTCCAGCGCCTGCACCACCGACCAGATGGGCTGTTCGCCGTCAAACTGGATACGGCAGCAGGATCCGAAGGCGATGCGGAAATCGGCCTTGCCGGCGGGTGCGGTGCGCGTGCGATAGGGGAAAGGCTGTTCACGGTCCAGCTGACCATCGAACTTCAACCGGTACCAGTAGGTGGTGGCCGGCTTCAACCCTTCGGCGCGCAGGGTGACGCAGCAATCATCCTCTGAGCGTGCCCGCACCGTCTGTGTGGCGATGACCTTGGCGAAGGTGCGTTCCGCCGCCACCTCCAGCGTGACATCAAGGGCCCCGCTGGCCCGGACCCAGACGGTGACATGGCCGGGGCCGGGTGCGCCCACCATCGGCCCCTGCAGGGCGCGCGGGTAACCCAGCACCGCCGCCAGCCCAGCCGCCGGCCACAGGGACACACCGGCCAGCGATGTCGTGCCGGCCAGGAACTGCCGCCGGCTGCCATGGAAACGCATACTGCTTATCCTTCGTTCTGGGCTTCGTGCAGGGCCTGGTTAAGCCGCTCCACCAGGGCGGTATGGATGCGGCCATTGCTGATGCAGACATTCTGGCCATGAAGATCCAGCCTGTCACCCCGGACATTGCTGGCAGTGCCGCCCGCCTCGGTTGCCAGGATCAAACCGGGCGCCATGTCCCATGCATTCAGCGCGCGTTCCCAATACGCATCCCAGCGGCCACAAGCCACATAGGCCATATCGACCGCACAGGCACCCGTGCGGCGCAGACCCGCGACATCCGCGGATAGCAGCGCCATTTCACGGGCAAAGACCGGATGATCGGGCTTGCCCGCGAACGGCATGCCGCAGGACAGCACCGCGTCACCCAGCGTGGCACGGGTGGAGACATGGATGCGCCGGCCATTCAGCCAGGCCCCGCGCCCCTTCTCCGCCACAAACATCTCTTCCATCACGGGGATGTAGGTGACGCCCGCCACCACCTCTCCATCACGCGCCAGGGCGACATTGACGCCCCAGAGCGGGCAGGAGAACAGGAAGTTGGTGGTGCCATCCAGCGGGTCGACGATCCAGCTGTGGCTGGCATCGCGGCCACCGACCTGTCCGCCTTCCTCACCCAGGAAAGCGTAGTCGGGGCGGAAGCGGGACAGGAGGGTGCGGGCCGTCTGCTCCGCCTCCTCATCCGCGACGGAGACAAGGTCCGCCGGTCCGCTTTTGGCGCGGATGACCAGTTCGGACAGTTGCGAGAAGCGGCGCAGAAGCCCGTGACCGGCGGCCTGGGCCGCATCGATCATCGCCGACAGTTCGGGGGATGGGGAATTCATGATGGATCAGTCCCTCAATCGCGTGCGCCACAGGGTCGCCGCCAAAACCATGGAAACCACCGACGCGGCGATCCAGAACCAGATCACCGGGCCGAAATCGTAATGCCGGACCCCGTCCACCATGGTCATGCCACGGTCGATCAGCATGCCGGAAACATGTTCCTGCAGGGCCGCCCCGACATAGCTGAAAATGCCGATCACCCCCATCGCCGCGCCTGCCACCCGCTTGGGCGCGATATCGACGGCGAACAGCCCGCCCAGGGAGGTGACAAGCCCAGTCATGCCGGCCCCGAACAGCACCATGCCCAGCAGCAGCAGCGGCACGCTGTTCGGTCCGAAGAAGATCAGCAG
>JAEMSB010000493.1 GCA_016463045.1 Niveispirillum sp. | reverse complement strand
GTTCCGCCGGGCTGGGCAGGTCGGAAGCATAGGACAAGCGGATCAGCACCATTTCCAGCGCCTGCATCGGCACCGGCGCATGCTGGATTTCGGCCAAACCCTTCAACAAAATCTGCCAGGCCCGCGACAGCGCCGCCATGCCCAGCTTCTGGGCGAGGGCCACACCGCGCGTACGCTCATCCTCCGGGATCGACACATCTTCGGCAGTGGCCGGAATGACGCGGGCACGGGTCAGGAAATGGGCAAAATCCAGCAGGTCCTGGGTGATGACAATCGGATCGGCCCCGCAACGATGCAGATCGGTCAGGATATCCAGCGCATCTGCCGGCTTGCCCGTCATGGTCGCTTCGAACAGGTCGATGACGCGGGTCCGGTCAGCCAGACCCAGCATATCACGCACCTGCGCCAGAGTGACATTGCCGCCGCCCAATGCGATGGCCTGATCCAGCAGTGACAGACCGTCACGCACCGACCCGTCGGCGGCCCGCGCGATCTGGGCGATGGCGTCAGGCTCCACCGGCACGCCTTCCTTGCCCGCCACGCGGGTGAAATGCCCTACCAGGGTGGGGTGATCCACGCGGCGCAGGTCGAATCGCTGACACCGCGACAGCACCGTCACCGGCACCTTCCGAATCTCCGTGGTGGCGAAGACGAACTTCACATGCGGCGGCGGCTCTTCCAGCGTCTTCAGCAGCGCGTTGAAGGCGCTTTTCGACAGCATGTGCACTTCGTCGATGATGTAGAGCTTGTAGCGCGCGGCAGACGGCGCATAGCGCACACCCTCAATGATCTCGCGCACATTATCGACGCCGGTATTCGACGCGGCGTCCATTTCGATGACATCGACATTGCGATCGGCGGCAATGGACACGCACATCTCGCACACGCCACATGGGCTGATGGTCGGCCCGCCCTGCCCGTCCGGCCCAATGCAGTTCAGGGCACGCGCAATAATACGCGCCGTCGTCGTCTTGCCCACCCCGCGCACTCCGGTCAGCATATAGGCCTGATGGATGCGGCCCGACTGGATGGCATTGCGCAGCGTCCGGACCAGCGCGTCCTGCCCCACCAGCTCATCAAAATTCTGCGGCCGGTATTTACGCGCCAGCACGCGATAGGCGGCACCGGCGGCGGAATGGCTGTTCGTCTCGTCGGTCACGGGGCGTCTCGGGTCTACGGCAAGGACGCAGCAGTTTAGTGATGCAAGCGCGCCGACGCCATGGTTTTGCGATACCGCTTTTGACGAAGCGGCGCGACGATGGCGAATTTTCTGTAGGGTGGGAGGCTGGACGAACGACCCGAGCCGAAACTCGTTACGGCTGCTTCCTTCCGGACCTGACCGGGTTGGCGAGGGACCCGCCCGTTGCCAACCTCCCGACGCCTATATCGGCGAGTGTCAGCAGAAAAACAAGGGAGAAATCCGCCGGGGCCGCTCTGATGCCTGTGCATTGGCGGCTTGCCCGCGCGCATGTCACCGTCGCCAAACGATGATGAGACTGAATTTCTATGCCGGCTCCGGTCTGGATCGGGCCGCCCACCGGCGCAAGGATGAGGACTGGCTTGCCGCCCGTCTGCGCCACCCACAGGCTGCCCGGATCATCCCCTGGTGGCGGGGCCGGCATCTGATTACGGGGGCCGATGATGCGCCCCTGCCCGCTTACCTGCCAGTCACCGCCGACTGGTGGGGGTGGCATCTGGTCATGCCACCCATCTATCTGGGTGATGATGGCGGCCATTCATATTTCGCCGTCGATATCTCGCCTTTGGAAGATGTCGACACCCATGCCGAGGTGGCGAAGCTGGGCCGGTTCGTGGAACTGCGCTCGCTGGGCACCCGCATCGGGCAGCGGGCGGGGGGCATGTATGCCTATATCCGTGCCCTGATGCTGTGGCACGGCAAGCATAAATTCTGCGGCACCTGCGGATCGGCCACGGCGGCGGCGGAAGGCGGGCATAGCCGGCGCTGCACCAATCCCGACTGCGCCGCCCAGCATTTTCCCCGCCATGATCCGGCGGTCATCATGCTGGTCCATGATGGCGGCGACCGCTGCCTTCTGGGTCGGCAATCGCGCTTTCCACCCGGTATGTATTCCACGCTCGCCGGATTCGTGGAACCGGGCGAAAGCCTGGAAGAGACGGTGATGCGCGAATGTTTCGAAGAGGCGGGCGTGCGCGTCACGGATGTGAAATACCATTCCAGCCAGCCCTGGCCCTTCCCATCCTCCCTGATGCTGGGCTTCCACGCGCGTGCCACCACGCTGGATGTGAAGGCGGATGAGGATGAGCTGGAGGATGTGCGCTGGTTCAGCCGCGATTTCGTGCGAAAGAATCAGAATGGTGAGAACTTCCGCCTGCCGCCGTTCGACAGCATTTCCAGACAGTTGATCGAGGCGTGGCTGCGCGGATAAACGGGCGATCCTTGCCCGTTTATCCGCACCCTGCCATCCTGACCGCCCAAACCCGTTCCAGCCGGAGTGTGTACCCAAATGTCCGACCTGTCCCTGCCCGCCACCAATATCGTGGCGGCGGAGCTGTCCACGGTGCGTGATTTCATCCGCTATGCGGTCAGCCGCTTCAATCGCGCCGGGCTGGTGCATGGGCACGGGGCCGTCACCGCCTATGATGAAGCGGCCTTCATCGTGCTGGAAACGCTGAAGCTGCCGGTGGATCAGCTGGAACCCTATTTCGATGCCAAACTGATCCCCGCCGAACGGCTGGCGCTGGCGGAGATTATCCACCAGCGGGTTACGACGCGCAAACCCGCCGCCTATCTGACCAAGCGCACCTATATCCAGGGTGTGCCTTTCTACGTCGATGACCGCGTGATCGTTCCCCGGTCGTTCATTGGTGAGCTGCTGTTTGGCGAGTTGTTCGGTGGCGAGCAGGATTTCACCCTGGTCGATGACGTGACCGATGTGGAAAAGGTGCTGGATCTCTGCACCGGTTCCGGCTGCCTTGC
Organism: Niveispirillum sp.; assembly: GCA_016463045.1. Classification (GTDB taxonomy): domain Bacteria; phylum Pseudomonadota; class Alphaproteobacteria; order Azospirillales; family Azospirillaceae; genus Niveispirillum. Next base: position 669 of record JAEMSB010000493.1, on the reverse strand, counting down.
CATCCTGGCCGCCAGCATCTTCCCGCTGGCCGATGTCGATGCCGTCGACCTGTCGCCCGACGCGCTGGAAGTGGCGAAGATCAACGTGGCGGACCATGGTCTGGAAGAACGCGTGAAGCTGTTCCATGGTGACCTGTTCAAGCCGCTGAAGGGCAAGAAATACGATCTGATCATCTCCAACCCGCCCTATGTTGATAAGGAGGCGATGGATAACCTGCCGCCGGAGTATCAGGCGGAACCGCGTATGGCCCTGGTCGGCGGCGATGATGATGGCATGGCCATCGTCCACCGCATCCTGAAGGAAGCGCCCAAGTACCTGAATGCAGAAGGTGGCCTGCTGGTCGAGGTTGGCACCGGTCGTGCCGCATTGGAAGAAGCGTACCCAGACGCAGAATTCCTGTGGCTGGAAACCGAGCATTCCTTCGGCGAGGTGTTCTGGATCACGCGTGAACAGCTGTTGGAGCTGTAAAAGCCGCTAATTCCGGCGCCGTTGATGTTTCCCATCGCTGGCGCCGGAATTTGGACCGGTTATGGTTGAACAGCACCCGCCAATCCTTATATTGCCCGAGACTATTGGAGCGGAAAGGCGGACTGCCGCGTGATATTGACAGCCATCCTTGCCACCATCCTGGCCGCGGCCATTGCCCCCACCCTCAATCGGGTGTTGCC
>JAEMSB010000492.1 GCA_016463045.1 Niveispirillum sp. | reverse complement strand
GGACAGCCAGAGGCGGACGACCCAGCCCAGGTCGGTTTCGACCAGTTCCAGATCGTCCACTTCCTCCGGCGTTTCGACGATGCCCTCGGTCAGGCTGAACCCGATGGCGAAATCCGTTAGATCGGCGGGGCTGGCCATCATCACGGCATAGGTGGCGCCGTCATGCACGATGGCCACGGGCACCTCGTCCGCCACCATGCGGGTGCCGTCCCGCAGAGCGCCGTCGTGCCATGCCAGCCGCCGAAGGGGTTTCGCGGGCTGGTTCATTCGGCAGCCTCAACCGCGTGGCCCTCAATCCGGCGGGATTGCTTGGCCTGGGCCTCATACTCCTGCTGCCACTGGGTGGGGCCATTGGAATGGCCGACCTGGACGGCGGTCACCTTATATTCCGGACAGTTGGTGGCCCAATCCGAATAGTCGGTGGTGATGACGTTAGCCTGCGTGTCGGGGTGGTGGAAGGTGGTGTAGACCACGCCCGGCGCCACCCGGTCGGTGATCAGGGCACGCAGGCTGGTCTCCCCCGCCCGGCTTTGTAGCTTCACCCAGTCGCCATCCCGGATACCTCGGTTTTCCGCGTCATGCGGGTGGATTTCCAGCCGGTCCTCCTCATGCCAGACGACATTGGCGGTGCGGCGGGTCTGGGCGCCGACATTATACTGCGACAGGATGCGGCCCGTGGTCAGCAGCAGGGGGAAGCGGGCGCCGGTGCGTTCCTCCGTCGGGATATACTCGGTGATCACGAACTTGCCCTTGCCACGCACGAACCCGTCTATATGCATGACGGGCGTGCCTAAGGGCGCCTTGTCGTTGCAGGGCCATTGGATGGAGCCCATTTCTTCAAGGCGTTGATAGGACACGCCCTTGAAGCTGGGCGTGACCTTGGCAATCTCGTCCATGATCTGGCTGGGATGGGCGTAATCCATCGCGAAGCCCATGGCACGGGCCAGCAGCATGGTCACTTCCCAATCAGCGTAGCCATTCTTGGGCGCCATCACGCGGCGCACCCGCTGGATGCGGCGTTCGGCGTTGGTGAAGGTGCCGTCCTTTTCCAAAAACGTGCAGCCGGGCAGGAAGACATGGGCGTAATTGGCCGTCTCGTTCAAGAACAGGTCCTGCACGATGACGCATTCCATGGCGGCCAGGCCGGCGGCGACATGGTGGGTGTTGGGGTCGGATTGCAGGATATCCTCCCCCTGCACATAAAGCCCCTTGAAGGTACCATCGACGGCGGCGTCCAGCATGTTGGGGATGCGCAGGCCCGGTTCGCCGGAGAGCGGCACGCCCCACAGTTCCTCAAACATCTGCCGGGTCGCATCGTCGGAGACGTGGCGGTAGCCGGAGAATTCATGCGGGAACGACCCCATGTCGCAGGAGCCCTGGACATTGTTCTGCCCGCGCAGCGGGTTCACACCCACGCCGGGCCGCCCGATATTACCGGTCACCATGGCAAGGTTGGCGATGGCCATCACGGTGGTCGTGCCCTGGGAATGTTCGGTCACGCCCAGGCCATAATAGATGGCACCATTGCTGCCGGTCGCGAACAGGCGGGCGGCGCGGCGGATGGCGTCGGCTTCCACGCCCGCCATCGGCCCCACGACCTCCGGACTGTTGCGGGGTTCGGAGACGAAGGCGGCCCATTCCTGGAACTCCGCCCAGTCGCAGCGCTCGCGCACAAACGCCTCATCCACCAGCCCTTCGGTGACGATGACATGGGCCAGCGACGTGACGATGGCGACATTGGTGCCGGGCAGCAGGGGCAGGTGAACCTCCGCCTTGATATGGGCGGATTTCACCAGATCGATGCGGCGCGGATCGATGACGATCAGCTTAGCCCCCTGCCGCAACCGCTTTTTCAGGCGTGACGCAAAGACGGGATGGCCGTCGGTCGGGTTGGCGCCGATGACGATGACGACGTCTGTCTGTTCAACGCTGTCGAAATCCTGGGTCCCGGCCGAGGTGCCGAAGGTGGTTTTCAGGCCATAACCGGTGGGGGAATGGCAGACGCGGGCGCAAGTATCGACATTGTTGGTGCCGAATCCGGCGCGGATCAGCTTCTGCACCAGGAAGGTCTCTTCATTGGTGCAGCGCGATGAGGTGATGCCGCCGATAGAGTCCTTGCCATATTTGGCCTGGATGGCTTTCAGCTTGTTGGCCGTAAACCCGATGGCCTCTTCCCAGCCGACCTCCCGCCAGGGCTGGTCGATGCTGTCGCGGATCATGGGCGACAGGATACGTTCCTTGTGGGTGGCATAGCCCCAGGCGAAACGCCCCTTCACGCAGGAATGGCCCCGGTTGGCCTTGCCATCCTTATAGGGGACCATGCGCACCAGCTCGTCGCCGCGCATCTCCGCCTTGAAGGCGCAGCCCACGCCGCAATAGGCGCAGGTGGTGACGACGGAATGTTCGGGCTGCCCGATCTCGATGACCGACTTTTCCTGCAAGGTGGCGGTGGGGCAGGCCTGGACGCAGGCGCCGCAGGACACGCAGTCGCTGTCCAGGAAGGCATCATGCTGGCCGGGCGACACACGGCTGTCGAAACCACGCCCCTCGATGGTCAGCGCGAAGGTGCCCTGCACCTCCTCGCACGCCCGCACACAGCGGGAGCAGACGATGCATTTGGCGGGATCGTAGGTGAAATAGGGGTTGCTCTCGTCCTTGGGCAGGGCCAGCGGGCTGTCGGCCTTGAAATGGTTGGCCCCGTCCATGCCATAGCGCACCTCCCGCAGGCCCACCGCCCCGGCCATGTCCTGCAACTCACAGTCGCCGTTCGCCGCACAGGTCAGGCAGTCCAGCGGGTGGTCGGAGATGTACAGCTCCATCACCCCCTTGCGCAGTTGCTTCAGGCGTTGGGTCTGGGTCTTCACATTCAGGCCGGGGGCCACGGGCGTGGTGCAGGACGCGGGTGTGCCGGGCCGCCCCTCAATCTCCACCAGACACAGGCGGCAGGACCCGAAGGCATCCACCATGTCGGTGGCACAGAGCTTGGGGATTTTCGTCCCCATCTCCATCGCCGCCCGCATGATGGAGGTCCCTTCCGGGACGGTGACCGGCTGCCCGTCGATGGTGAGCGTCACCAGCTTTTCAGCGCGCGAAGCGGGCGTGCCGAAATCGGTCTCATGGATGAGGGTCATGGTGACACCCTTATTCCGCCGCCACGGGCAATTGCCCGCGTCGGAAATCCTCTGGGAAATGGTGAAGGGCGCTTAGCACCGGGTAGGGGGTGAAGCCGCCCAGGGCGCACAGCGAGCCGAATTTCATGGTCTGGCAGAGGTCTTCGACCAGGGCGATATTGGCCTCAACCTCCACCCCGGCGCGGATGCGGTCGATGACCTCTGTGCCGCGGGTGGAGCCGATGCGGCAGGGGGTGCATTTGCCGCAGCTTTCGATGGCGCAGAATTCCATGGCAAAGCGGGCCTGGGCCGACAGATCGATGCTGTCGTCAAAGACCACGATGCCGCCATGGCCGATCAGGCCGCCGCGTGCGGTGAAGGCTTCGTAGTCATAAGCGGTATCGAACAGGCTGGGTGGGAAATAGGCGCCGAGCGGGCCGCCGCATTGCACCGCCTTCACGGGACGGCCCGTCAGGGTGCCGCCGCCGATATCGGTGACCAGTTCGCCCAGCGTGATGC
>JAEMSB010000491.1 GCA_016463045.1 Niveispirillum sp. | reverse complement strand
GCCCCGCCCAGACCACTGCCGGCCAGGGCCAAAACCGCCCCGCCCGCCAGCAAAATCTCCCGCCGCGTCGTTCCGCTGCTCACGGTTCCCCCAGTCGTGGAATGGCGACAATGTTATCCGTCCGGCCACTGGTTGAAAGATGCCAAGCGTCCTCCAGATAGCTTGGCACGTTTCTGCCGGCGATGGTGAGGTGTTCGCCAATTGGGCGTGACGCAGAGGGCCGTCACGCGTTACCGTTCACGTAACGCGTGACGGAAAGATTCAGCCATGGCAAGTGCCGCCGAACGGATGAAGGAAATGAGGAAGCGGCAACGCGCCGGGGGCTTGCGCGAGGTGCGCCTCATCGTGCCAGATACACGTATCGCCGACGTCAAGCAGCGCTTGGCTGTGCAGGTCGCGCGCCTGTCGTCAGCGGACGAACAGGATGCGCTGGACTGGATCGAACAGGTAAGCGAATTCGATGAAGCGCGGTGACGTCGTTGTTGTTGTCGCCACCGGGGATTATGGCAAGCCAAGGCCAGCCATTATCGTCCAAACCGATTTACTTCCTGAAACGTATGCATCCGTCATCATCTGTCAGATGACCAGCCAACGGGTCGATACCCCGGACTTCCGCGTCACCATCGCACCGAGTCCCGAGAACGGCCTGCGCGAACCCTCGCAGGTGATGGTGGACAAGCCCGTTACCATACGCTGTGACCGCGTGGGTCAAGTCATCGGTCGACTGAATGCCGCCCAGATGGCGCAAGTGAATACAGCCATCGCCCTCGTGATGGGGTTGGCGGATTAGTATAAAGAGGCTGTTCACGCCCCCACCGCCGCCTTCCCCTCCACGCCCAGCGCCTTCAGCGCCGTATCTACGATGTTACGGGCCTGAAGGCCGGCTTCTTCGTACTGCTTCACCGGGTTGTCATGGTCCTGATACACATCCGGCAGCACCATGGGGCGGACCTTGCAGCCCAGGTCCAGCAGGCCGGTGGTGGCCAGATGGTGCAGCACATGGCTGCCGAAGCCGCCGATGCTGCCTTCCTCTATGGTGATCAGTACCTCATGCGTGCGCACCAGCCGCTCGACCAGTTCCATATCGATGGGCTTGGCAAAGCGGGCATCGGCCACGGTGGTGGACAGGCCCAAGGCAGCCAGATCCTCGGCGGCCTTTGATGCCTCCGCCAGACGGGTGCCCAGCGACAGGATGGCGACCTTGGACCCTTCACGGATGATGCGGCCCTTGCCGATGGGAAGTGGCACGCCCTGTTCCGGCATGTCCACGCCCACGCCCTCGCCGCGCGGATAGCGCACGGCAATGGGGCCGGCATCATAGGCGGCACAGGTGGCGACCATATGCACCAGCTCCCCCTCATCCGCCGCCGCCATCACCACCATGTTGGGCAGGCAGGCAAGGTAGGCGACGTCGAAGGCGCCGGCATGGGTGGCCCCGTCGGCCCCCACCAGACCGGCGCGGTCAATGGCGAAACGGACGGGCAAGTTCTGCAAGGCCACGTCATGGACCAGCTGGTCATAGCCGCGCTGCAGGAAGGTGGAATAGATGGCGCAGAACGGCTTGTACCCTTCGGTCGCCATGCCGGCGGCGAAGGTGACCGCATGCTGTTCGGCGATGGCCACGTCAAAGCTGCGCTTGGGGAATTTCTGCTGGAACAGGTCCAGCCCCGTGCCCGACGGCATGGCCGCCGTGATGGCAACGATCTTCTCGTCCTTCTCGGCCTCCTTGATCAGGCTGTCGGCAAAGACGCGGGTATAGGAGGGGGCGTTGGCCTTGGGCTTGGCCTGGGTGCCGGTGATGACGTCGAACTTGCCGACCGCATGCAGCTTGTCCGCCGATGCCTCTGCCGGGGCATAGCCCTTGCCCTTCTGCGTGACGACATGCACCAGCACGGGGCCGCCGCGCGGATCGTCGCGCACATTCTCCAGAATGGGCAGCAGATGATCCAGATTATGCCCGTCGATGGGGCCGACATAGTAAAAGCCAAGTTCCTCAAACAAGGTGCCGCCCGTGACCATGCCTCTTGCATATTCCTCTGCCCGGCGCGCGGCGTTCAGCAGCGGGCGCGGCAGATGTTCGGCCACCTGTTTGGAGAAATCGCGGAAGCCGCGATAGGATTTGGACGAGATCAGCCGCGACAGATAGGCCGACAAGGCACCCACCGGCGGGGCGATGGACATATCATTGTCGTTCAGGATGACGACAAGACGCGACTGCAACGCGCCGGCATTGTTCATCGCCTCATAGGCCATGCCGGCCGACAGGGCGCCATCACCAATAACGGCGACGACATTGTTGGTGCGTCCCGCCAGATCGCGCGCCGCCGCCATGCCCAGGCCGGCAGAGATGGAGGTGGAACTGTGGGCCGTGCCAAACGGGTCGTACTCGCTCTCCGAGCGCTTGGTGAAGCCCGACAGGCCGCCGCCCATGCGCAGGGTGCGGATACGGTCGCGCCGCCCCGTCAGGATCTTGTGCGGATAGGCCTGGTGGCCGACATCCCAGATCAGGCGGTCCGCCGGCGTGTCGAAGCAGTAATGCAGGGCCACGGTCAGTTCGACCACGCCCAGACCAGCCCCCAGATGCCCACCCGTGACCGAGACGGCATCAATGGTTTCATTGCGCAGCTCATCGGCAAGCTGGCGCAATTGTGCGGGCTGCAACCGCCGCAGATCGGCGGGAACCTTCACCTGGTCAAGCAACGGCGTCTTCGACTGGGACATCGTCCCCACCTCTTACTTTGTTTTTATGTGCGCCGCTCAACGACATAATGCGCCACCTGACGCAGCATATCAGCCCGGTCCCCGAAAATCTCAAGGTGCTGGGCCGCCTGATCGGCTAGCCGGCGTGCCTGATCACGCGCCCGCTCCGGCCCCAGGATGGACACGAATGTGGCTTTTCCAGCATCGCCGTCGCGGCCCACCGGCTTGCCCACCTCGTCCTGGGTGCCCTCGACATCCAGGAGATCATCGGCAATCTGGAAGGCCAGCCCCAGATCATGGGCGTAGGCCTGCAGCGCATGATGCTGCGGTGCGCCCGCCTTGCCCAGGATGGCGCCGGCAACCGCAGAAAAGGCGATCATCTCACCGGTCTTCAGCCGCTGAAGCCGGGTGATAGCGCCGATATCCAGCGGCGTCGTCTCCGCGATCAGGTCCAGCATCTGCCCGCCGACCATGCCACGCGGGCCGGCGGCCTTGGCAAGGGCCGCCACCAGCTTGCAACGGACCTGCGGGTCCTCATGCGTCTCATGGTCGGCCAGAATCTCGAACGCCTGGGTCAGCAGACCGTCGCCGGCCAGGATGGCGGTCGCCTCATCAAACTCCAGATGCACCGTCTTGCGCCCACGCCGCAGTTCGCTGTCATCCATGGCGGGCAGATCGTCATGGACAAGGCTGTAACAATGGATGAACTCCACCGCCGCCGCCGTGCGCAAGGCGCAGGCCGGGCTGACGCCGAACATACGCGCACTTTCCATGACCAGGAAGGGACGCAGACGTTTGCCCCCTCCAATGCAGCTGTAGCGCATGGCGTCGAACAGGCGCGCCTCCATCAGGTTGCTGCGCGGCAGCAGCACCTCGATGGCGGCTTCGACCTGTTCGGTGCTGGCCTCGGCGATGTGCGTGAGGATTTC
>JAEMSB010000490.1 GCA_016463045.1 Niveispirillum sp. | reverse complement strand
CGTCGTCTGGCCGCCGTGCCGGAGTTCCGGCAACTGGTGATGTCGCCGGTGGGTGGGCCGGGGCTTGCCGCCGCCGGGCCGGTTCCGGCCTTGCCGGCATCATCGCCCGGTCAGCCCGCCACGCTCGTTGAAACTGTGGACGCATATGAAACGCCGGAACCTGAGCCGGCGATGCAGGCCGCAACGCCCGTGGCGCCGGGGGCGGCGCGGGTTCAGATGGGGGCGAATACCGGGGTGATTGTCGATCCGCGTGGATGGGTGCTGCTGCCCGATACCGGTGCCGATCTGGCCGACCCATTGTCGCTGCTGCTGGCGGATGGGCAGGCGGTGACGGGGCAGTTGGCGGCGCGTTCCTTCGGCTTCCTGCTGGTCCGCCTGCCGGAAGGGAACTGGCCTGCCCTTGCCATCCGTCGTCAGCGTCCGGCGGTCAGCCAGTGGCTGCACCGCCTGGATGGGGAGGAGGGTAGGGGGCCGGTCGCCATGGTGGCGGCCCATACCGGCCCCGCCCGCGCGCAGGCGGCGGAGATGCCGTCCCTGCTGCTGGACCTGGACGAGGAATTGTGGCGCAACCCACCCTGGATATTGCTGGATGCGGAGGGGCGGCTGGCGGCCCTGCGTGGACCGAAAGCCCTGCCCGGCGACCCCGCCCCTTATTACGCGCCATCCCCCGTGATGGCCCATTTCCGGACCATCACGGGGGATATGGGGAATTAACCCTGCGAATAGGCCGTGACGATGGGCACACGGGCGGCGCGCAGGGCCGGGAAGAAGCCGCCGATCAGGCCGACCAGTAGCGCCAGGATGATGCCCTGCTTCACCAGGGCGGGCGTCAGACTGACCGAGAAGACGATCTGCGTGAAGCCTTGACCCAGGGTCGAGGTGCTGAACCCGTCAAAGAACAGGAAGATGCCCATCGACCCGATCACGCCGCCGATGCCGGCCAGCACCAGACTTTCCAGCAAGGTGGCGACAAAGCTGGGGAAGCCGCCGAAACCCAGGCAGCGCAGGGTCGCAATCTCCCGCGCGCGGGATGCGACAGAGCTGTACATGGTGTTCAGTGCCCCGGCGAGCGCACCCAGCGCCATGGCGATGGCCAGCGGCCAGCCGGCATTCTGGATCAGCTTGACGGTGTTGGACGACTGGCCCGCGAAATAGCCCTTCTCCGAAAACACTTCCAGCTTCAGGCGGGGTTCGCCCGCCACATAGTCACGCAACTGGTCGATGGCTTCCGGGCTTTCCAGGCGGACGCGCACCGTCTGGAAGGAAGAGCCACGGCGGAACAGGCTCTGCACCACCGCCGCGTCGCCCCACAGCTCGCTTTCGAAGACCGACCCCTGCATGGAGAAAACGCCCACCACCTTCCAGGTGCCGGTGCCCAGCCGGACCTCGCTGCCCAGGTCGAAGCCGGCAAATTCCCGCACCAGGCCTTCGCCCACCACGATCTCGTTGCTGCCCGGTTCGAACATGCGGCCCTGGGTGATGGTCAGGTCGTCGCGAAGGACCGCACCATCCTTGCCGATCCCGCGCAGGGGCAGGTTGGCCTTCAACCCGGTTGAACGCTTCACACCATCGACGATGACGTAAAGCTCACCCGATATCAGCGGGTTGCCATCCTGCTTGCGCACGATGCCCGGCGCCTCGCCGATCAGGCGGATCTGATCCAGCATGACGACGGAGTTCACCTCCTGCTGCGAGCCGTCGCGCAGCAGGATGGCGATAGTATCGGAGCCGGTGCCATCCAGCGTGCGCTTGAACCCGGCGGCCAGCGCCAGGAAGCCCAGCAGTACCGTCACCACCATGGCCACCGCGACCACGGTGGAAAAGGACAGCCAGAAACGCTGCGGCAGGCTTTTCAGATTGATGGAACAGACGGCGATGATCTGATTGAGGATACGCATCCTTGCCCCCTGTCCTTACTGCCGACCGAGCGCGGTCACGATATTCAGCCGCAGCGCGTTCCAGGCCGGAATGATCCCGGTCAGAAGGCCCAGGGCCAGCATGATGGCGATGCCCAGCGCCACGAAGTCCGACGACAGGGCTAGGCCCGGAAAACCCACCGCCTTGCGCATCAGATGCAGCAGCAGGGCGGCTGCGCCCAGGGCCGGAAGGCCGCCCAGCAGCGACAGCATCAGCGATTCGCCCAGCACCATCTTGAAGATGCGGCCCGACGGGAAGCCCAGCGTCTTCATCACGCCGATCTCCTTGGTCCGTTCGCGTACCGCCATGACCATGGTGTTGCCCACGATCATCAGGATGGTGATGAAGGCTGCCCCCACCACCAGCGTCACGATCAGCGTGATATTGCCCAGCTGACCCACGAAAGCCTGATTGAAGGCCTTCTCCGTATCTGTCGCCGTTTCGGCGGGGGAGTTGGCGAACATCTCGTCAATCGCCTTCGACACGGCGGTGTTCTGGGCCTTGTCAGCCGTCTCGATGACGATCCAGCCCACCGTGTCCTGACCGAAGGTCACCGATTCGTTGAAATAGGCGTGGTGGAAGAAGGTGACATTGGTGCCCGCATCCTCCCGCGCCGGTTCCAGGATGCCGACAATGGTGAAATCCCAGGTCTGCTTGCCGGTATTCTTGTTGGTGTAGATGTTGGAAGAGAGCGGGATGCGGTCACCCAGCTTCCAGCCCTGCTGATCCGCCGTCTTGCGCCCGACCAGCAGGCCCGTGCGGTCGGTCATGAAGGCCGCGCGTTCTTCCGGCGTCAGGGTGAATTCGCTGGCAAAGACATCCAGATAGAATTCCGGGTCGATGGCGAAGGTCACGACCTGGTTCTTGCCATCCTGGTAATAGCCGCCGAACCAGTTGGCATAGGTGGCGCGGGCCACCCCGTTCACCGCGCGGATACGCTCCACATAGGCGACGGGCAGGGGCTGGGTGAAGTTGATCTTGTTGATGGTGACCAGCCGGTTCTCACCAGCCCCGCCACCAATGCTGTTGAAGCCGTTCTGCACACCGGCCAGCACGCCGAAGATCAGGAAGGCGAAGAAGATCGCCACCAGCATCAGGATCGCGCGCAGTTTCCGGCTGAACAGATTGGCCAGGATCAGGGAGAAGTCGGTCATGCGGCCACCTGTTCGACGAAGCGACCCTTGTCCAGATGCAGGACGCGGTTGGCATAGCGCGCGGCCTCCGGGTCATGGGTGACCATGATGATGGTCTTGCCCATTTCCTTGTTCAGAAGCTGGAGCATGGACAGAATCTCGTCCGCCGTCTTGCGGTCCAGATCGCCTGTCGGCTCGTCGCAGAGCAGCATCTTGGGGTCGGCCACGATGGCGCGGGCAATGGCCACGCGCTGCTGCTGACCACCCGACATTTCGCGGGGGTAATGCTTGGCGCGTTCGGCCAGCCCCACGATCTGGAGCGCCGTTTCCACCCGCTTGCGGCGCTCACCACCGCCCAGGCTGGTCAGCAGCAGAGGCAGTTCCACGTTGCGTGCGGCGTTGAGCGCCGGCATCAGATTGTAGAACTGGAAGATGAAGCCGACATTGGCCGCCCGCCAGGCCGACAGCTGCCCCTCGCTCATCTGATCCAGGCGTTGGCCGGCAAAGGTGATGCTGCCGGCGGTGGCGCGGTCGATACCGCCCAGCAGGTTCAAGAGCGTGGTCTTGCCCGAGCCGGACGGGCC
>JAEMSB010000489.1 GCA_016463045.1 Niveispirillum sp. | reverse complement strand
CCGCGCTACCTCCGCCATGGCACTGTCGATCAGGTACAGGCCCGCCGCATCTTCCGCCCGGTTGGCGGCGCCGCTCCAGGCACGTTCCAGCCTTGCCATATCCATGCTCATTTCTCTTCCTCCTGCGCTTCGATCTGGGATATAATTCCTGTCAAACGGCCCTTGGCACGTGTCAGGCGAACGCCGACATTGCTTTCGCTCAAATCATGCATCTGGCCGATATCGCGGTACGGCACCCCGTCCAGCGACAGCAGCAGGATCGATCGGTCAAGGGCCGGCAATTGCCGGATAGCGGCATAGAGCCGGTCCAGCATCCGCACCTCTTCCGGATCGGCAGACAGGGCGCTGCGCCGCATCGCCTCCGCCGCTGCGTCGGCATCACGCCGCGCCTTGCCCCCCTGGCTGCCCTGCCAAGTCAAGGCCCGGTTATGGGCAACCCGATAGATGAAGGTGACGGGCTGGCTGTCGCCGCGAAAGGCCGGCAAGGCCCGCCAGACGGCCAGCATCAGTTCCTGCAACAGGTCCGGCTGGTCGGCAGGGGCAGCAAAGCCCCGCGCGATCCGGTGCAGCAGGGTCAGATGCTGCCGCATCCATTGCCTGAACATCGCCTCGCGTCCCGCATCCATCATCCGCTCCCGTTCGATCCGATGGATTAGACAGGACCCAGCATCCGTTCCTTACAGGGAAAGGACAGAAATAATGAAAATTAGCGGGATATCAGGCCGCCGGGTCGCGCACAGGCGGCAGCACCGCCGACAGGGTGGCGATCAGATGGTCCAGCTTGATGGGCTTGGCCAGGAAGGCCTGCATGCCGGCGTCGCGGCATTGCTGGCGGATTTCCGCCGACAGGTTGGCCGTCAAGGCGACGATGGGTACATACGCACCCTGTCCGCCCATGGCCCGCAGCCGGCGTGCGGCCTCCAACCCGTCCATGTCGGGCATGGACAGATCCATGATGATGGCATCGACGGGGCGTTCCCTGACGATGGCGATGGCATCGCCGCCATTGCCGGCCTGCAGAACCTGCGCTCCGCGCTGGATCAGCAGTTCGGTGGCCACAAACCGGTTCACCTCGTCATCCTCCACCAGAAGGATGACGGGACGGCCCGTGCCAACGGTGGGAAGGGCGCCCTGGATGGGGGCGTCCTGGCGCGGACGGTCCACGGCCAGCGGCACCAGCGGCAGGCACAGGGTGAACTGGCTGCCTTCTCCCGCCTCGCTTTCCACCGTCAGGCTGCCGCCCAGCATGTCGGTCAGGGACCGGGCAATGGCCAGACCCAGTCCCGCCCCACCGAACCGGCGGGTGCTGGAACTGTCCGCCTGGCTGAACACATCGAAAATCTGGTCCATTTTTTCAGATGGGATGCCGACACCAGTGTCCACCACCTGGAATCGCACCCAATGCATGGGCGACGGCACGGCCAGCCCCGGCACCGACCCCGGCGCCTCCACCCGGTCCACCGACAGGGTGACCCGGCCCTGGTCGGTGAACTTGACGGCATTGTCCAGAAGGCACAGCAATACTTGGCGCAGCCGCTTGGCATCGGTCACCACGCCCGACGGCACCCCGTCCCCCGTCCGCAAGGACAGGATCAGACCCTTGCGTTCCGCCCTGGGGCCGACATTGGACATCAGATCGCCCAGCAGCAGACCAAGATCGACCGGCCCCTGCTCAATCTCCAGCCGCCCGGCCTCCAGCCGCGCCATATCCAGCACATCATCAATCAGCGTCAGCAGCGAGGCGCTGGAACTGCCCATCACCTCCAGCAAGCGGATCTGACCAGCATTGAGATTATGCGTCTCCAATATCTGGAGACAGCCCTGGATGGCATTGATGGGAGTACGGATTTCATGGCTGATGGTGGCCAGGAATTCGGACTTGGCACGGTCGGCGGCGCGGGCCTGCTCGGCTGCCACCTCCGCCGCGGCGCGTTCCGCAGCCAGCCGGTCCGTCATGCGCAGCAGGGCGCCTGCTGCCGCCCCCATGGCGATAGCCATCACCACGAAGGGCTGAATAAAATCGATGAGACGGTTGCCCAGCGTGGCCGGGTCGAACGCGTCCTGTGGCCGGTTCAACAGGATGTCTAGCCCATAGAGCGTATTGGCTATCAAGGTGACGCCCACCGCGCCCAGCAGCACCCATTCCGGCACCCGGCGAGGACGTATCCGCAGCAACGACAGCAGCGCCATGACCAGCACGGCCTCGATGAAGCCGACATTCAGCAATTCGCGCAGGATCACATCCTGACGCAGCAGCGCCAGCGCCACCATCAGCGCCACCAGCACACCCGCTGCCAGCCAGCGGCGCCAGCGGTACCGGTGTCCCGCATAGATGGCAACCCCGTGGGCGAAGAAATAATAGGCCAGATTGTAAAGACAATCGGCCAGGAGCGCCGCCCCCGACATAAGCAGGCTGCTTGGCGTGCCAACCTTATCCAGCAGAGGTACGGCCAGCATCACGATGACGAAGGACAGCGCCCACCAAAGCGCATAGGTTTCCCGCCTGCCATTCCACCAGATCGTGGCAAGCAGCGCTGCGGCACCCAAAAGGGGAGCCGCATTCACCAACAGCAAAGCGCGTTCAAGGTCGATGTTCGTCAAAATGGCAACGGCAGCCATAAACAGAAGATTGAGCAGCAGCGATATCTTGCAACAAAAGCGGCGAATGCGCAATCTTAACAGAAGCGGCTAAAGCTCATGTCACCATCTATAGTCGGCGATGCTTTTAATGTGAATCCATGCGTGAACACATTAACACGTATTTTCGTCATTTTTTCCTCATCAACTTGAACAATGGACCGGTTCACGGCTATGGTGGGCTGGCGGGATGCCGGGCAGGGCTCGCGCGTCGCGGCCGTCTTGTCCCACGCTTCGTTGTGGCAAATCCCGCACGCTTATGATTCAAAGGATTGCCCGATATACTTAACCCATCGGGACAGGTCATGCCGCCCGCGGGGCGGTGGGGAACGCCAATGCGGGGCGCGGTCATGAAACATTATCTTCGCGGTCTAATGCTGATGCTGGGGGCGCTGCTGCTGGGCACGCCGCCCGCCTCTGCCTTCCGCCTGATCCCGATCGAGATGGAGTTCGAGCCGACGGGGCGCGGCGCCACCCAGATTTTCCGGGTGGAGAATGATACCCAACTGCCCATCGCTATCGAAATCCACATCACGGGCCGCAAGATGGGCCCGGATGGGGAGGATCTGCCCGCCGAACCGTCGGATGAATGGGTGATCTTCCCCGAACAGCTGGTGCTGGAACCCAACCAGAATCAGTCGGTGCGCGTGCAATGGACCGGCAATCCCAAGCCGGATCAGGAACTGGCCTACCGGCTCATCGCCGAACAGCTGGATGTCGATATCGGGCAGGCACCGGTGGAGGGGGGCAAGGTCAAGCTGCTGGTGCAGTACAAGGCTTCCATCTATGTCACCCCGCCCGGTGTGAAGGCGCAGATCAATGTCGCTTCCGCCGGCCCGCGTCAGCTCAGCGACGGGGTCGTGATGGAGGTGAAGGTTCGCAATGACGGCACCGCCCACAAGATCCTGAAGGACCCGACCCTGGTGGTGGAGGCGGGCGGCAAATCCGTCTCCATCCCGACCGACCGTCTGGGTGGTTTGGCCGGCGAGAATGTACTGCCG
>JAEMSB010000060.1 GCA_016463045.1 Niveispirillum sp. | reverse complement strand
GCCGCGCGGTCCAGCGCCGGTGCCCCCGGTGCCACCCCACCCCCCTTGCGGGCCACGCGCCAATCATGCAGACGGGCGCGCAGCATCAGGGCACAGGGCGTGACCACCAGGGTCAGCAGGGTGGCGAAGGTCAGGCCGAAGACGATGGCGTTGGCAATGGAGGTCCACCATTGGGTTGCCGGCGCATCCACCGTCACCGCCCGTTCCAGCACGTCGATATTGACGCCCAGGCAGAGCGGCAACAGGCCCAGCACGGTGTTCAGCGCCGTCAGCAGCACAGGCCGCAAGCGCTCGGCGCCTGTGCGCAGGATGGCGTCGTAGGCGCTGGCCTCTGTCTTGCGGTACTGATCATAGGTGTCGATCAGCACGATATTGTTCTGCACGACAATCCCGGCCAGCGAGATGATGCCCAGGCCCGTCATCACGATGCTGAAGGGTTGGCCGGTAATGATCAGGCCAAGCGTCACCCCGATGGTCGACATGATGACCGAGGACAGGATCAGGAAGGCGCTGTACAGGCTGTTGAACTGCGTCACCAGGATGATGGCCATGATGACCATGCCGGCCAGGAAGGCGTTGGTCAGGAAGGTCTGGCTTTCCTGCTGTTCTTCATCCTGGCCCTTGAAATTCACGTCCACGCGCGGGTCGACCGGGTTCTTGACCAGCCAGGCTTTCAGCTCCGTCAGCTTGGTATCGGGCAGGGTGCCGGAGGTGACGGCGGCCTTCACCCGCATCACCCGTTCGCCATCCACGCGGTCCACCTGACTGACCTTCTGGGCCGGGGTGACGGTGACAAAGTTACTGATCGGGACCGACCCGGCGGAGGTGACAACGCGGACAGCATCGATCCGGTCGATGGAGCGGTATTGCTCCGGGTAGCGGACGACCACGTCAATCTCGTCATCCGTATCATCGGGGCGATAGGTGGACAGGATCAGGCCGTTGGTCACCATGCGGACGGCATCACCGACGGCTGAGGTATCCAGCCCGAACTTGGCCGCCTGCGCCCGGTCCACATCCACCTGCCATTCGATGCCGGGCAAGGGGCGGCTATCCTCGATATCAATGACGCCGCCCAGGCTTTCCAGGCCGCGCCGTACATGCGCCGCTGCCGCCGGCAGCATTTCAGGAAAGCGCGAGGAGAGTTCGACCTGCAGGGCCTTGCCCGTTGGCGGGCCGCTTTCCTGCTCCCGCAGCTCAATCTGAATACCGGGCAAGTCGGCGGTGCGCCGGCGGATATCCTCCAGGATGACATCGGCCTTGCGCCGCTGCTGCCAGTCCTTGAAATCCAGCTGGATCTGGCCGATCACGTCGAGTGCGGCATCATCGCCGCCCCCGCCGCCATTGCCATCGCCGCTGGTGCGGGCATAGACGCTGTCAAACTCGTTCAGTTGCAGGATGCGGGCTTCCACCTGCCGGACCAGCACATCGCGTTCATCGATGGACATGTTGCCGCGCGCATGCACCAGGACGGCGGCATTGTCCGGTTCGACATTGGCGAAGAATTCCACGCCATTGCCATGGGTGGCGTACCAGGTCTGCACACCGATCAACAGGCCGATGGTGGCCAGGATGACCATGCCGGGCCGGGCCAGCGCCCAGCGCAGCAGGGCCACATACGGCCCCTCCAGCTTGGCCGGCGGGTCGACGGGATCGCTTTCATCCTCGTCCGCCAGCTGGTTGGCGGGGGCATAGGGCAGCACCGGCCCATGCGCCCGGCCGAACCGCGCCCCCAGCACGGGAATGAAGATCAGCGCCATGGCC
Organism: Niveispirillum sp.; assembly: GCA_016463045.1. Classification (GTDB taxonomy): domain Bacteria; phylum Pseudomonadota; class Alphaproteobacteria; order Azospirillales; family Azospirillaceae; genus Niveispirillum. Next base: position 11,795 of record JAEMSB010000060.1, on the reverse strand, counting down.
AGCGCCGCCATTAGGGTGGCGAACTGGCTGATCGGCAGGAACTTCATGAATTCACCCACCACGCCGGGCCACAGCAGCAGGGGCGCGAAGACCGCCAACTGTGTGGCCGTGCTGGCAATGATGGGCCAGGCCATGCGCCGGGCCGCCAGACCATAGGCGCGTTTGGGCGACATGCCGTCCGCCATCTTGCGGTCGGCATATTCGGTGACGACGATGGAGCCATCGACAACATTGCCCGCCGCCAGGATCAACCCGAACAGCACGACGATATTGATGGAATAGCCCATGCCATGCAGGACCAGTATGGCCGTCAGGAACGATCCCGGTACCGCAATGCCGACCAGGACGGAGGTGCGCACCCCCAGCGAGGCGACAACGATGACCATCACCAGCAGGACCGTGATGGCCAGATTGTTGCCCAGATCGTTCAACATCATCTTGATGTCGCCCGACTGGTCGCCGGTATAGCTGACCACGACATTGGCGGGCCAATAGGCCTGTTCGGCGGCCACGACGGCACGCACCCGCTCAATCGTATCAATAATGTTCTCGCCCGTGCGCTTGGACACGTCCAGCGCCACCGCGCGGTCGCCATCCAGGCGGGCATAGCTTTCGGCATCCTTGAAGGTACGGCGGATTTCCGCAATATCGCGGAACCGGACCACAGCATCGCCCTGCACCTTGATGGGCATGTTCCAGATGTCTTCCACCGTCTCGAACAGGCCCGGCACCTTGACCGCGAACCGGCCCTGGCCGGTATCCAGGCTGCCGGCGGCCACCAGCCGGTTGGAGCGGGAGAAAAGCTGGGCGATCTGGGTGGCGTCAAGGCCGTAGCTTTCCACCTTTACCGGATCGACGATGATCTCCACCAACTCCTCGCGGTTGCCGCGGATGGTGGCCGACAGGACGCTGTCGATGCCTTCCACCCGGTCGCGCAGCTCGCGGGCCAGATGCATCAGGGTGCGTTCCGGCACATCGCCCGACAGGACGACGGACACGACGGGGAACAGGGAGAAATTGACCTCGGAGATCCGCGGCTCCTCCACCCCGTCGGGCAGTTCGGCGCGCGCGATATCGACCTTCTCCCGCACGTCTGCAAGAGCTTGGTCGGCATCGAACCCGGCGGAGAATTCCAACACGATGTTGCCGCCGCCCTGATAGGCGGTGGAGCGCATCTCCTTGATGCCCTCGATGGTCCGCACCTCCAGCTCGACCGGGCGCAGCAGCAGCCGTTCGCTGTCCTCCGGGCTGATGCCGGTATAGGACATGGAGACATAGATCAGGGGGATGTTGATATCGGGTGAGCTTTCCTTAGGGATGCTGACAAAGCTGATCGTGCCGGCCACCAGCAGGAAGCACAGGGTCAGCATCACGGTACGGGCATGGGCCAAGGCCCAGTTGATGATGCCGCTCATGGTGCCTTCTCCATGACCGTAGTGACCTTCTGGCCATGGGTGATGAAGTCCTGACCCACGGTGACCAGATTGATCGTCTCCGGCAGGCCGCCCAGCCAGATGCCGCCATCGGGCGCATTGCCCAGCAGCTGCACGGGCACGAAGCGGGCGGTACCATCGGCCTCCACCAGCTTCACGCCCACGGTGCCATTATCGGCGAGCGTCAGGATGCCGGGCGACACGCGATGCGCCTTTGTCTCCGCCACCGGCAGGTTCAGGGAGGCGGTCAGACCATCGCGGATGCGGTTGCCCGGATTGGGCACCTCCAGCTCCACCCGGAAGGTACGGGTGTTGGGTTCTGCACTGGCCGCGACATAGGTGATGGTGCCGTCCAGCGCCGTGCCGTCCAGAAGCCGGGCGCTGCCCTTCATGCCGGGGCGCAGCTGCGTCACGTCGCGTTCGGTGGCATTGGCGACCACACGGATCGGGTCCAGATCCACGATGGTGCCGACCACGCCGTTCACCTCCATGAAGCTGCCCACCTCCGCCTCGCGCGTTTCCAGAACGCCGTCGATGGGGGATTTCACCTCCAGATGGGCCACATCCAGGGCTGCCTGACGCTGTTCGGCCTCTGCCGCCTCGAACAAGGACTTCGTTTCGGCCAGACGGATTTGTGACTGAAAGCCCTTGGCCTGCAGGCTGCTGGCCGCCTCAAACTCGATCCTGCGCTGCGCCAGCCGGGCCGTCGCCTCGTCCAGCCGTTCGCGCCGTGCCTTGGCGGCGATGCGCAACACGGGCTGACCGGCGCGCAGGGTGGCGCCGCGTTCGGCCAGGATGGTTTCCACCGGTCCCGCCACCTCGGCCCGCAGGGAGACTTTACGGAAGGCCTCCGTCCGGCCCGGAATGGACAGGGCGGCCTGCATCATCTCCGCCGACTGGCGGCGCACCTGCACGCTGGCCTGGGGGTTGGCCTTAGGCGCCGGGGGCTTGCTGCCCGCTGCCTGCACTGTCTGCTCGGGGGCCTTGCGGTCCCCAAATACCACACCCGACAGCACCCAAAGCACGGATACAGCCAAGATGACGGCCGCGATGATGACGGACCGACGATTCATTCCCTAACCCCCCATAGACAAACAGGCGCACCAAACCCCCTGTTTGATGCGCCGCAATATGGCGCGCGCCTTGATCGCTGCAAGTTGGGGTAAGGAATTAAGCCCATCCCGGCCTGTCCGCCGTGCTCTCCATCACAGATTTATGAATCTTGTTCAAATCGAAAAAATGGTCATGCCAATTTTAGAAAGATATGACCAATTCGACCTTGTTATGGCCCGTCTGGCCCTGAAGCCTTGATGCACCATGGCGCCGCTGCTGCCTTGGCCTTTGGTGGTTTCAAGGAAAGGTAAAGCCGCTTGATATCGCCTAATTCCCGATACCATCTATCGGCGCAGGCGATGCTTCCCAAAATCTCTGCGGTGAGATTATAAAAAACCCAGAAAAATCATTGTATTGATATGGCATCGCCCAGGGAGCATCATACTGATGCCACGGCCCCCTGACGCTGTTCCCGGTTGATCCCACCTCCTTGACGGCTGGGGATATTGGGCCTTATTGGTAATGCCAGTTGATGGTTTCCAAGAATACTGCGACGGACCAAGGATGCGCATCGCAGGCTGATCAACCGTAAATTCGCGAACCTAAAGATCCCATGCTTTCGCTGATGGGCATGCCGTCACAGGCATGTACCCGCTATGCTGTCTCCAAAGTGGATGCAATCGCCATCCTCCAACAATAAAGACGTTAGGGAGTGAATAAATGACCCGTTCGATGATGTGCTCCACCCTGGCCATTCTGGGGTTCGCTGCACCGGCAATGGCGCAAGAGGCAACGGTTGGTTCCGCACTTGTGTTGGAGGAGATTGTCGTCACTGCGCAGAAGCGCGCCCAGAGCGCACAGGATGTGCCCGTGGCGATGAGTGTGATCGGTGCCGATGCCCTGGCCGCTGTCGGTGGCAGCAGGTTGCAGGACCTGACGCAGCTTTCGCCGAGCCTGACCGTGACCCAGGGGAGCGACCAGAACAACAATTCCGTCATCCTGCGCGGTATCGGCACGTCGGCCTTCTCCATCGGGGTTGAGGCCAGCGTCCTGGTGGTCATCGATGACGTCGCCGCCGGCCTGTCCGGCCAGGGTTTCAACGATTTGCAGGATATCGAGCGGATTGAAATCCTGCGCGGGCCCCAAAGCACCTTGTTCGGCAAGGCCGCGTCGGCGGGCGTCATCAACATCACCACCAAGGCGCCGACGGACACGTTCTCTGGCTCAGCAGAAATCATGCTGACCGATGATGACGAACAGCGATATTCCGCCGGCCTGTCCGGACCGCTTGCCGAGGGCCTGAGTTTCCGGGCCAGTGCCGCCATTGGTCGATATGATGGCAATATCCGCAATCTGGTCACCGGTCGGATGATCAATGGCCGCGACAGCGAGAATTACCGGGCCAAGTTCCTTTGGGAACCGTCCGAGAGCTTTGATGTGACCCTGTCCGGCCATTACGCCAAGACCGAGGCCGATTGCTGCGAATATGTCTCGATCCGCAAGACGCCCGGTATCCGCAACCTGTTCGGCGTTCCCACCAATACGCAGCTGGCGGGCATCACGTCCGGCGCCAATAACTTCACGGCGCGCCTCGATCCAGAGCCTGTGTCGGATGCCAAGGATTATGGCGGCAGCCTGAAGGTCAATCTTTACTTAGGTGAGCACACTCTTACCAACATCACCGCCCGCAACCATTATTTCGCCACCGACAGTTCGGATTTCGATGGCGCCACGGGGCCGCTGCTGGGCCAGCCGAACGGCCTGATGCAGTTCGGGTTCTTCCGTGGCGACACGTTCAGCAACGAACTGCGACTGACCTCCCCCGCATCGGGCGATCTGCAATATGTCGCCGGTCTCTACTATGCCGACAATACCTTCACCCGGCGCTTCACCCGCACAGGTCCGGCGCAGCCCGGCGATTGGCGGGGTGAGGCTGGGTCGGAGGCCTATGCCATGTTCGGTCAGGCCGATTACACCGTCACACCGGGCACCAAGCTTATCGCCGGGCTGCGCTGGGGCCGGGAAAATATCAGCTTCGTCTATGACCGCTATAACAATGCCGGCGGCAACCCGCCCTTCAATACCAGCGGATCGGCCAATGACACGGTCGTCACCGGCAAGGCCGGTATCCAGCAGGACTTGGCCCAGGATGTGATGGCGTTTGCCACCTATTCCCGCGGGTACAAGGGGCAGGCCTACGACCTGACATCCTCCTTCTCCACGCCCACCAATCCGGCCCGCAACCCGGTCCGTCCGGAAACCTCCAACAGCTATGAACTGGGTCTCAAGGGTCGGTTCCTGGACCGTCGCGCCAGCCTGAGCCTGACGGGCTTCCTGACCGACTATGATGATTTCCAGGCGCAGTCACAGGTGGCGGAGTTCGGCGGCAGCCTGTTCCTGGCCAATGTTGGCAAACTGCGTACCAAGGGTGTGGAGGCCGAAGGCTCCGTGCTGGCAACCGAGATGCTGACCCTGAATGGCAGCGTCGCCTATACCGATGCAACCATCCGCGCCTTTCCCAATGCCGAATGCTATTTCGGGCAGACGGTGGCGATGGGGTGCACGCCCCGCGCCACGGGGGGCCGCGCCCAGGATCTGGCGGGCCACCGTCTGGCCAACTCCCCGGAATGGAAATTCAATGTGGGCGCCGACCTGGAGGTGCCGTTGGGCGATCTGCCCGTGACGGGCTTCGTCAATGCCAGTTACAGCTGGCAGAGCAAGGTCAATTTCGACCTGCGGGGCAATCCCAACACGGTGCAGGATGCCTATGGCATCACCAATGTCAGCGTGGCTTTCGAGGATAAGGAGCAGGGCCGCTACCGTCTGACGCTGTTTGTCCGTAACCTGTTCGACAAGCACTATTTCTCCAGCATGAACGATCTGACCAACGGCTTGATCGCCAACCCCTACCCGAACCCGTCAACGGTGATCGACCTGCGCGGACGCCGGGCGCGGGATGCCAGCCGCTATATGGGGGCCCGGTTCTCTGTGAAATACTGACCCGCGTCATTGCCCGCGACCGGACCCAACTGACGAAAGCTGTCCTCATGAAGCGCCACCTGCTCGCCACTGCCATCGCCATGTCCCTTGTCCTGGGTGCCCCCGCCGGGGCGTTTGCCCAGGGGGCGGAACCCCGGATCACGATGGATTTGAAGGACGGGTGGCGTTTTCATCTGGGGGATGCGGCATCTGCCGAACGGGTGGATTTCCCGGACGGCGAGTGGGCACCGGTCGCCGTGCCCCACACCTGGAACCGTGTCGGCTATTACACGACCCCATCACCTGACCGTGTGAACACGCCCGACACGATCAACAAGACCCAGGGCACGGGTTGGTATCGCCTATCCTTCACACCGTCGGGGGATTTCAAGGGTAAGCGGGCATGGCTGCAATTCGATGCGGTCAGCCGGCGGGCGGAGATCTGGCTGAACGGCCAGTATCTGGGCCGTCATGAGGGCGGCTTCTCCCGTTTCCGGCTGGATGCCACGGCGGCCTTGAAGCCGGGTGCCACCAATCTGCTGGTCGTGAAGGCGGATAACAGCAAGCCGGCCCCCGGCAGCAGCACCGCCGACATCCTGCCCCTGGCCGGTGACTTCTTTGTCCATGGCGGTATCTATCGCAAGGTGGCCCTGATCGCGACCGGCGATATCCATGCCGAAATGCTGGACCATGGCGGCCCCGGCATCTATGCCACGACCAAGGCCGTGGATGGGGCCGGTGCGCAGGTGCAGGTCGCCATTCACGCGCGCAACAGCGGCACCCGCAAGGCCAAGGTCAAGATTGTCACCAGGCTGGTTGACGCCGACGGTCGGACGGTGGCGGAAGGGACGCAGAGCGTCAATCTGGCCCCCGGCAGCATGGCCAAGCTGGATCAGCCCTTGTCGGTGACCAATGCCCGGCTGTGGCAAGGCACGGCCGATCCCTATCTTCACGATCTGGTCGTCGAATTTCAGGATGCGCGGGGCCGTGTCCTGGACCGTGTGACACAGAAGTTCGGCATCCGCGAAGTTCGGGTCGATGCCGCCCAGGGCCTGATCCTGAATGGCAGGCCGGTCCGCCTGCATGGCGTCGGCCTGCACCAGGACCTTGAAGGCAAGGGCTGGGCCATGGAAGAGGCAGACATCGCAAAGGATGTCGAGATCATCCGGGAGATGGGGGCCAACACCATCCGGCTGACCCATTACCAGCATGGCCCCACCATCCATGAACTGGCCGATAAATATGGGCTGATCCTGTGGGATGAGATCCCGCTTGTGTCCGCCTGGACACCGCCCGGCAAGATGGTGGCGACGGAGGGCTTGATTGCCAATGCGCGCCAGCAATTGCAGGAACTGATCAAGCAGAACCAGAACCATGCCGCCGTCGTCACCTGGGGCATCGCCAATGAGGTGGATTTCGGGTCCACGCCGGTGGCGCCCTTCATCGGCATCACGTCCGGCTCCGACCCCGCGCCTTTGTTGCGGGAACTGCGGGCGTTGAGTGCTGCCACCGACCCCAGCCGTCCCACGGTGCTGGCTACCTGCTGTGAAGGCGGCATGTTCGGCGACGCGGAAATTCCCATCGTGGCGAATGAGGCGGACCTGGGCGGGGCCAACCGCTATTTCGGGTGGTATTACGGCAAGCCGTCCCAACTTGGCTCGAACATCGCGGCCCTTCGCGCCGCCCGGCCCGATCAGCCGCTTTCCATTACCGAATATGGCGCCGGCGGGGCGGTGACGATCCATACCGACGACGTGACGGGCGGCCCCGTGGATGCCCGTGGCCGTGACCAGCCGGAGGAATATCTCAGCTATTTCCATGAGGAAAGCTGGGCAATCCTGGACGCGCGGAAGGACCTTTGGGCGACCTGGCTGTGGAACGCGTTCGACTTTGCGACGCTGGTCCGCAAGGAGGGTGATGCCCAGGATATCAATACCAAGGGCCTCGTCACCTATGACCGCAAGGTCAAGAAGGACGCTTTCTTCTTCTACAAGGCCAACTGGAACCCGGCCCCCACCGTCCATATCACCGGTCGCCGCTATGTGAACCGGGCCTACCCGGTCACGCATGTCCGCGTCTACAGCAACGCCCCGGCGACGGAGCTTCAGTTGAATGGGCGGGCGTTGGGTGTACGCAAGGACTGCCCCCAGAAGATCTGCATCTGGGAGAATGTGCAACTGGACCAGGGCGACAACCTGGTGACCGCCGTCGGTCTGTTTGCAGACGGTCCGGTCAGGGATAGCGTGAACTGGACCCTGGACGCCGGTTCCACGCGCGCCTTCCGGATCGACAGCGGCGCCCTGGTCGCAGCGCAGAGTGGGGGCGGGCGGTTCGGGTCGGATGCCTTCTTCACCGGCGGGACGGCGGGCAGCGTGCAGCCGGCCAGCGGCTATGGTCCGCCCCGCCCCCGCAAGGAGGTTCATGGCACCGCCGATACGATGCTGATCTCCACCTATCGCGAAGGGGATTTCACCTACCGCCTGCCGGTGGCCGATGGCACCTATCGGGTCACCCTGTCCTTCATCGAGCCTGCCGCTGCGGCGGGGGAACGGCAGTTCGATGTCATTGCCAATGGTGAAAAGAAGCTGCGTTCCCTGGACGTCGCCGCCCTTGCCGGGGCGCCGATGACGATGGTGACGCGGGATTTCAAGGTCAAGGTGACGGGTGGAAAGCTCGTTCTGCAATTCACCCCGGTCAAGGGACGGGCCATCGTTTCGGCCATCGCAGTGGAAGCGATATAGGTCCATGGTGACGGTGGTCCCGTCGGGGCCGGACTGGATGTCGAGCATCCCGCCCAGGGCATCCGCCCGCCGGCGCATGTTGCCCAGGCCGTAGCTGCCAGGACGGCTGACCACCCCGCCACGTCCCTGATCACGCAGGCATAAGCGCACGCCATGGCCCGGCTGCGGTGACAGACCGGCCTCGATGGTCAGGGTGGATGACCCGCTATGACGGGCGGCGTTGACCGATGCTTCCTGCAGGAAGCGGAAGATGTTGAGGGTGGCGCCGGGGTGCAGGCCCTTCACCTCCGGCAGGGCGGACGCACGCCAGACCAGCGTCATGCCCTGGGCCATGAGCTGCGGTTCGATGCGTTCGCGGAACAGGGCCAGCATCACACCGAGATCATCACCCGAACTTTCCAGCGATGCCACCACCAGCCGGAGGTCGGCCAGCGCCCCGCCAACCGACACCGCAACCTCGCCCGATGCCTCCCCCTGCAGCTCGCACAGCGCCAGGATTGAGACGAGCTGGCCGGCGATGCCGTCATGCAGGTCACTCATCAGGCGGACCCGCTCCGCCTCCAGCACGGCGGCCTTGGCCTGCTGCTTCTCACGCGCGAAACTGCGGCGCAGGCGTCCTGCGGACCACGCAACACCTCCACAGATCCGATATCGACCAGATCGGCGGTGGACATGCGCAGACGGCCGACAAAGGCATCATTGACATAAGTGGCCACGGGTTCATCGGCAAAGACATTGCCGCCACCATTGGCACCGCCGACGCCACGGATCGACATGGGCGCGGAACCGTAATTGACATTGGCCGCAATGGTGAAGCCTGGCACCGACGCCGACAGATCCTCCAGCGTGCGGACATTGTTTTCAGCCAGGCTTTCCCCGGTCAGGGCAGAGACGGCGACGGGCACGTCCTGGATGCTTTCGCGCCGCTTCTGGGCGGTGACGATGATCTCTTCCAGCACACCGGTATTATCCTGTGCCAGGGCCGGCAGGGTCAGCGCGGCTTTGTGCAGCGCTTTGCCGAGGTGGATCTGACGCCAAACCTCTATTCCATTCTGGCGCTGCTGGAAGCCAACGGCGCCTGCCGCCTGTCCGATATCGGATCGGCGCTGGGTATCTTGCAGACCAATCTGGTCAAGCGGGTCGATGAGTTGGTCGATCGCGGTTATGTCACCCGAGAGGCGGACCCCGTTGACCGCCGGGCCAAGGCCCTTGTCCTGACCCCGGCGGGCCGGGAATTTCTGGTTCGTCTTCACGCCATCCATGACGAACTGGAGTCCACGCTGGTGGAGCGGCTGGGGTCAGAGGACCACGCCAAGCTGATCGAGCTTCTACAAAAGCTGCTTTTCGGCGAGGAACTGCTTCTCTCAACGACGACGATGGGGGAATAGGTCGGCGGTCTATCATCAAAAGCCGTTGTCCCAGATCACAGAACCTTTCGGACCATGTTCTGGTCGCGGACGTGAAGGGCGGGAGAACGGCGCTGCATACGGCCATGGATGGGGTTTCCATTACCGACATCACGGCCCGCGGATACCATGTACCCAGCATTTGCGCGAGCCGGGCCATATGATCAATTCCATGTCTGGCCCCAAATATGATCACTTTCGTATCCAGACCCCAGTATAAGATGGTTTCCGGCCTTTCCCCGCCATCCCTCCAGCAGGAGCCCTCTTTAATCAATGGTCGATGTTCGCAATTCCCGCAGGTACTTGCCGCAGGCTCCGGCCCAACCGGATCGGGGCATAGCCGATCTGGTGGATCGTATCCTGGACCTGCTTGCCGAGCGTGGCCAGCTTCCCGCCAGTGCCCGGAGCCGCGCCCAGGCAGTCGGTGGAACGCGTATCGACCGGACCTTGCTGGATCTGGGGCTGGTGCCGGAAGACGCCATGGCCGCCGCCTATGCAACGGTGCTTGACCTACCCTTGCGCGACGCCGGTCACAACCTTGATCAGCCCCTGGCATCGGGCGACCATTTAAACCCGCTTTTCCTGCGCGCCAATCGTGTCGTGCCCTTATCCGGACCCGACGGTGCCCTGGAGGTGTTGCTGTCTGATCCGCTGGATGCGCATCTGCGCCGCGCGCTTACCTTTGCCTTGGGGAAGGAGCCATGCTGGGCCGTGGCCACGGGTCGGGAAATAGAGGCCCTGTTGGCCCGTATCCTGCCGGACGGGGGGGCGGAGACTGACAACGGACCCGCTGACCTGCTGGAAACGGATGCTGAGCGCTTGCGCGATCTGGCCAATGAGGGGCCGGTGGTCCGGCAGGTGGGGGATCTGGTGCAGAAGGCCCTGTCCATGCGCGCGACCGATATCCATGTCGAACCCATGGCCGACCGTCTGGTTGTGCGCTACCGCGTTGACGGGATGTTGGGCGAGACGGAAACCTTGCCCCGGCGCGACGCCCCCGGACTGGTCAGCCGCCTCAAGGTGATGGCCGGCCTGGATATCGGCGAGCGCCGCCTGCCCCAGGATGGGCGCATCCGCCAGACCTATGGTGGCCGCGACATTGATTTCCGCATCGCCACGGTACCCACGGTCCATGGCGAGGATGTGGTGCTGCGCGTGCTGGATCAGGCCGGTGGCGGTGGTGCCCGGCTGAACGGGCTGGGCCTGTCGCCTCTGGTGGAGCAGGCGCTGGCGGCGGAGCTGGAGCGGCCGCACGGTATCGTCCTGGTCACAGGACCCACGGGCAGCGGCAAGACCACGACCCTCTATGCCGGGCTGCGCGGCATGGACGCGGCCAGCCGCAAGATCCTGACGGTGGAGGACCCGGTCGAATATGTGCTGGACGGCGTGAACCAGACGCAGGTGAAGCCTTCCATCGGCCTGACCTTCGCGCATGTGTTGCGCTCCTTCCTGCGTCAGGACCCGGATGTTATCCTGGTCGGCGAGATCCGCGATGGAGAGACGGCGGCGATCGCCGTACAGGCCGCCCTGACGGGGCATCTCGTCCTGTCCACTCTGCACACCAACAGCGCGGCGGGCGCGCTGCCGCGCCTGATGGATATGGGGGTCGACCCCTATCTGCTGTCTGCCACCATCAACGGGGTGCTGGCCCAGCGTCTGGTGCGTACGCTATGTCCGCACTGCAAGGGCGAGCGTGAGTTGACGGCGGCCAGCGCCGCGGCCCTGGGCCTTCCGCCGGCGCCTGCCCGCATTGGCCGGGCCGTGGGCTGTCCGGCCTGCGGGGGCAGCGGCTATCGCGGGCGCCGGGCCCTGGCGGAATGGTTGCCGGTGGATGAGGCGGTGCGGACCCTGGTCCGGGCCGGGGCCGATGCCAGCCGCCTGGAAGAGGCGATGGCCGCCCGCGGTTTCCCCACCCTGGCCCAGGCGGGCATGCAATTGGTTCTGGACGGGCTGACCACACCGGAGGAGGTGATGCGTGTCGCCAAGGCCGGCTGAAGCGGCGCGGTTCCGCTACAAGGCCCTGCGCGCCGATGGCACGCGAGAGGCGGGGGCGGTGCAGGCGGCCAATGAGAAGGCGGCGCTGGATATGCTGCGTGCCCGCGGCCTGTCGCCCCTGACCCTGTCGCCCGACCGGCGGGCGGCGGCTTCCTGGCGCGGCCTGTTCCGCCCGCCCGCCCTGACGG